>JAWXSU010000081.1:0-7945 GCA_044434245.1 Rikenellaceae bacterium
GGGTAACCGAGAGCAGCGACAAAGCCGTAACGGAGAGATTCTAAACTCATTTATTGTCGACCTGCTCAAACATAATTACCAAGAGCGAAAATTGGATTTTTATGCCCAAAAGCAACTAATTACAGCTAGCCACCTATCGAGATGTGTGAAGTCAATAACCGGCAAAGGAGCATCTAATATATTGATTGATAGTGTCATAAACAATATCAAATTTCGACTCGCAGACACAAGTCGTTCGATCGCTGAGATCTCCGAGGAGTTTCATTTCGACAGCGCATCGTCATTTTCACAATACTTCAAAAAATACACTGCACTCTCCCCTACAGAGTACCGGCAACGTTGCGTGTTGGGATAAAATTTACCTATTTCTACTTGCGACCAAACCGCCACCAACACATCTATGTTCTCGCTATTTTACTCACATAAGTAGTGTAAAACAATTATTGCCATATTTTTAAAAGCACTCTTGAAGCGATATTTTTCACTATTAAATTTCAGTATGGAACCACTATATTTTCAATTCAATAGCAAAAAATCTCATCTCCAATAGTACTCTTAAAAACACACCAATAATTATTTTACCCTACTTAAGAGCCCGACTAATACAACAATTATTAGTCGGACTCATGTTAAAAACGCCCGTTTTCGAATATAAAGATGTAAAAATGAGCTACGTTATCTCTTCACCACACTATTATCCGTACCATAATCGATAACAGCACCTACAGATGTTCCCGTGATATTTGAGGTGTTATCGTCAAGCACGATTGGATAACCTGTCTCGTTGATGATCTCAATATTGTTAGCATTGTAGTTATTGTCGCCATGCAACATTCCGATGGTACGGTTATCTCCACCAATATTTATTAGCAACTCTTGGTCTGGTGTATCCTCTAATCCCTCACCTCTGCGAAGTGTAATCTTGTGGTTATGACCGATAATGATCGCCGCATGTTTACTTCCATTTCCCGGACGTGGATCTTTACGATTTGGAAGGATAGTGATATCTGCAACCATACCATTATCATGAGCATAATCAACACCCAAAGCTGGTCCATTTTGGGTATCAGCCTTGCAATTCACAATCTGTCCCGAACCGATACAAAAACCTCTTTCACAACCTATTGCTGTGCAGTTCTCAACATATTTTCGCCCCGTAGCATGGGTCAAAGTGACACCTGCACGTACATTCTTTATGTAACAATCCATAACTGTTGGATTCGATGTTCCTCTCTTATAACGGATGCCATCGATCATCGTATCTCCACCATTATATGCACGAATTCCCTCCTCAGAACATGCGATTGTATATCCAGCAGGGATCTTGTAGCCAAAATATGTCATGTAATCCACCTTCTCTGCTAAGCCTCCCTTCTCCGCCAAAAGGTCATCAGTATTTATCATTTCGCTTTCGATGTGACAACCCTCAATGGTTGGGCAATCTGCCGCCTGCATAAATAGACAGTGACCATAGCCATGGTGAACAATCTTACAATTTAAAACGTGATTCTTGAATCCTCGAACCAAACATGCACAATGCTTATATATCGGAGCGAGCTTTGGACCTCCCTTACCAAACAACTCACCATATCCATATGGTGACGAGCCCACAGAGTAGATCTCGACCCCTTCGATTCTGTTGAATGCACCATCTAGAATCACATTGAGATAACCACGGTTTGGGAAATCCTGCTTGTCTGCAATGTCAACCAACTTGATGTTCTTTATAACATTATTGTTACCAATTGTTTGTATATTTATAAACTCTCGGTATTTAGGATCTAAATTTGTGAAAACCTCCGCTTCAATCTCAAGAGTTACCCCCGTAAAATCAAACGTATTGTGGCTACCCTCAAAAAGCAAAATAGGTTTCTTCACTCGTCCTACCTCTACTTCCGACTCTGCCGGGTATTTTCCCGCCTTCATATCCGCCGCCGTGATGCGATAAACTCCGGGGGCCATCTTCACATCTACATTGCTTTGTTTAAGGTACGGTAACAATTCATCCAATGACGACACCTCCACACTCTTCTGTACAGCATAAACCTCTACAGGGAGAGTAATCCCCACGACTGCTACTATTGAAACAATCGCAATTAATAATTTGTTTGTAAATTTCATTTTATTATTTATTAGTTTTTCTCTAACAAAGATACAAACTATATATAAAAAAAACAAAGAACCCTTAAAAAGAGTCCTTTGTTTTATTTCGCTTTATGTATGCGTAGTGATATTTATGCCTTTGCTGCGAGAGCATTATCAATCTCAATCTCGAAATCCGAAAGGATATTCATGTAGTTGATAAATGCATCATAAGCAGAATCATAAGGGTTGAAATACGAGTGTACATCACCATCCGACAACCACTTTGTCGCCATATAGTAGAAGTGATCCGACGTTTGCATAAATCTCCAAACATAGTCGTAATCAGCACTCTTAAGCGCAACGACCTTATCACGCAATGCATAGATCTTAGCAAATGCCTCATTTTGCAAATCATTACCCAACCATGCAGTAACATCTCTCTCCTCATCAGCCCACGACATTGCGTGTGGACAGTGCAATACAGATACTGGTTGGTGTTTCTTTGCAGCCTCCGATACAGTAGCAAACTTAAGATCTCCATTCTCTAAAATCTTAGATGGCAACTCCTTCATAAAATCAAAGATTCCCGTCTCAGCCTTTTGGTGCTCACCAAATGTCTCATAATCCATAAACAAGTTGATAACCTCACCAGAAGCCTCCTCCGAATTAACCAACCAATCTACATATTTCTCTGCCGTTAGTGGATACTCATCCCAACCTTGGTTCGAGAAACGGAAAGCGATATCATCCGAGAATTTATAGTTACGAAGCAAAAGTCTGAGCTTTTGATTCATTGAATTTGCATAAACAAAGTTTTGAGACTTCCAACCCATGACGTGGCGAGCACCCTCTGCCAACATTGTTTTGAAACCCAACTTCGCAACCATCTCACCGATTTGATCGTTGTAGATAAGCTCCGTATTGCGGAAAGCTGTTGGCTTAACACCAAATGTCTCTTTGATTGTCGCTGCATGCAATTTGACCTCACGCTCGAACTCCTCTGGAGAGGTAAGCGACGATAACGAATGTGAATATGTCTCAGCCAAAAACTCTACTGAGCCCGTTGCTGCCAATGCCTTAAAAGACTCCAACACCTCTGGTGCATACGCCTTGAATTGTTCAATCGCACTTCCTGTGATCGAGAATGAGCACTTAAAAGCACCATCTGAAGCGTTGATAGCATTAAGCAACAACTCATTCATTGGTAAATAGCACTCTCTTGCGATCTTTTGCATGATCGAACGATTTAGTAGATCATCTAGATAATGGTGATCTTTTCCCATACTGAAGAATCGGTAGCTCTTCAGACGCCATGGCTGGTGAACTTGAAAGTAAAAACAGATTGTTTTCATATTTAGTTAGTTATATTTTATTTGTTCTCGTTAATTGCACTTTCGTAAACAGCCTTGACCTTTGCTGCAGCATCTGTCCATTTTAGACCTGTAACCTCTTCTAGACCCTTCTTTGCGAACATATTACTCAAAGCTGGATACTTAACAAGACCATAGATCGCATCCGCCATAGCGTCTACATTCCAATAATCTACCTTGATCGCATAATCCAAAACCTCTGCCACACCACTTTGATGAGAGATGATAACTGGCACATTTGAACGCATCGCCTCCAATGGTGAGATTCCAAATGGCTCCGATACAGATGGCATGATGTAGACGTCTGAGAGTTGGAACATCTTATGTACATCATCACCCTTCAAGAAACCTGTGAAGTGGAATCTATCTGCAATACCCAATCTTGCAACACGACGAATAATATGGTTCATCATATCTCCAGATCCTGCCATTACAAATCGCACGTTTGGAACTCGTTGCAAAACCTTTGCTGCTGCCTCTACAAAATAATCAGGGCCCTTTTGGTAGGTAATACGACCCAAGAATGTTACGATCTTATCCTTCACACCACGCTCTGGTAGAGGCTCATTCTCCTTCTCCGCAAAACGTACTGCATTGTGAACTGTCACAACCTTATCAGCTGGAATTCCATATTTTGTAATGGCAATATTACGTGTTAGGTTTGAAACTGCGATAACCTTATCAGCTGCCATCATACCTCCTTGCTCTATTGCGAAAACTTGAGTATTAACATTTTCACCACTTCTATCATGCTCCGATGCATGCAAGTGAACAACTAATGGTTTACCTGAAACTTGTTTTGCTGCGATTCCTGCGTAGTATGTCAACCAGTCGTGAGCGTGGATCACATCAAATTGACCCTCCAACTCTTTTGCTACTTGAGCTGCTACAATAGCATAACGTGCTACCTCCTCCATCAAATTCGCACCATACTTTCCCGAGAAGGTGTAACGTTGCGACCATGCATCTGATGTAGACCATGTTTTTTGACCTGTCTTTACATACTCCTCATGGTACGTATTATACTCCTCAACCGAAACATAAGGAACCATATTCGAGTCGATATGAATAAACGACAACTTATCGAGCACATCCTCTGCTCCCTCGTAAAGCTGACCATACTCCGCCTCTACATCACTTGCATTTACAACCTTTGTAAAACGCTGATCTTCATCACCATACGCTCTAGGAACTACAAATGTAACATCTACATCATTACGAGCCAAACCTCGTGTCATACCATAACATGCAGTACCTAATCCTCCTGCAATGTGGGGTGGGAACTCCCATCCGAACATCAATACTCTCATTCTTTTCTCTTTTTTAACTTCTATTTCCTCTTGCGCCATCTATCTCATTCGTTCCCACAATAATTTCCCTCCTAGATGACATATAATTTATTTACTCTTCAACCTTTGCTTTAGCCACACGTTTTTTTGGTGCTACCTTCGCTGTGGTCTTTGTTGCTGTAGTTTTTGCTTTTGTAGCTGTACTCTTCGTTGTCGCAGCTTTTGCTCTTGGTTTTGCCACTTTCTTTGTTTTCTCTGCAACTTTATAGCTCTCAATCATCTGCGTGATCTCAAGAAGTGCAGCAACCGCCGTTGCACATGATATCGCTCCTCGTGAGTGATATGGTGGGTTGGGCTCAAAATATTCGCTGATAGAACATATTCCAGCTACCTGAATCTCCTCATTGAATTGCTCCAATATATCCTCTGCTTTGGCAACAAATGACGCCCCCAAAACATCGAAACAAGCCTTGACATAGAAAGCCAACGGCCATACCCATACCGAACCATTCTTTGGTGCATTGTTCCAATCCGCACGCACCATACTTCCATATAGTGGATTTAGTGGTGTCAAAGAGCGCAAACCACGAGTGGTTAAAAGGTGTTGTTCTACAGTTCTGATTATATTAACTTGTTGCTCCTCATCGACCATCTTATAGTCTAGTGCACAAGCAATAATCATATTAGGTCTAATCGACGTCTCTGTTACATCATAATTCACAAAGTCTGCCAACCATCCTCTATCCATCCAGAATAGTTTAAGGAATGACTCCTTAGTTTTTGCTGGCATATCTTCCCATTTAGCGACAAAATCACTATCACCAAACTCTTTAGCCAAATCAAGCGCATAAGATACTGCGTTGTACCACAAAGCATTAACCTCAACATGGTATCCATTGCGAGGTTCAACTTGTGCTGTATCTACCGTGAAATCCATCCACGAGATAGGAGCATCATTAGACCAAGCCCAAATTAATCCGTTATCATGAAGCGAAACTTTGCCACCTGCATTTGTTGCATAAGCCTCGATAATAGCCTTTAGCTCCTCTCCATATTTCGTCCAGATCTCCTTGCGGCTCACCTGTTTCTCCAACATCTGCGTCGTTCTAAATGTCCAAAGTGGGCAATCTACAGCGTTTTCCAACTTAAATGAATCTCTCAGAGTTCCATTTGCTCTATCTCTAGCCAACGATGCGAAGACATCCATACAATCCTCCTTGTGTCC
Source organism: Rikenellaceae bacterium (assembly GCA_044434245.1). Lineage (GTDB taxonomy): Bacteria > Bacteroidota > Bacteroidia > Bacteroidales > Rikenellaceae > Alistipes. The sequence goes on from JAWXSU010000081.1 coordinate 5,970, forward strand.
CTGAGTAAGAGTCAATCCCGGAAGCGAGATCATTGCATCACGTCCAACAACTCCATACCATGGGTATCCTGCGATAACCTCAACTCTTCCATCCGCCTTGCGAGCAACAAACTGACGTGCCGAGTGCTCCAAACATGACTTAAAGTCAATTTTGTGTGTACGGCGAGCCACCGATTCAGCATATGTCACATCAATAGTCTCACCCGAGAACATCTCGTCCGTAGATGCAGAGAAGATGATACTCTCACCATGCTTTAGATCGACCTCAAAATATCCAGGAGTAAGAAGATCCTCCAACCCCTCGTAACCACGAGAGACCTCCTGCATATACTCAAAGTCATAGTACCAATCTGGTGCTGGAACATACTCCACATCTTGTCTATTTGTTTGCATATACAACCATGGGAATGCGTCATACAAACGACACTTTACTCCATTTGTAACCTCATACGAACGACCATCTGCATACAAATTAGCCTTCGACAACTCATGACGATCTCTAAACGCAAGGAATGGGCGCAACTGAAGAGTCACAGGTCTATTACGACCGCCCTCAACAAGTGTATATTTAACCATCAACTGAGTACGCTTGTGAATCCACAACAACTCTTTACGAAGAACAACATCTCCAATTCTATATGTAATAGTTGGACATGGAGTGTATTCGAAGTCTGTGATATATTTGTGTCCACGTGGCTCATATGTTCCACCCTTGAAACCGTGAAGTGCCAAGTTAAATCGTTGACCATCTCGAATGATGGTTTCATCGAGTGATGAAAGGAGCACAAAATCACGCTCACTACTATCTATTGGGGATACAATGAGTCCATGATATTTACGAGTATTACAACAAACTATTGTAGTACTCATATAACCACCACGTCTATCAGTTGCGAGCATCTCACGTTGTAGTGAATACTCCAAATTTCCTAGCTCGTTTTTGTCAAAAGTTAAGGTTACCATCTTTATTATTGAATTTTGTATGTCATAAAATTATAAATTAATATCGAAAAAACAAAATTTTCCGATATTAATTTAAAGATTTTATTCGATTTTGCACAATTATGCCCACTTAACAAGTGGCATCTCCATTCTATGTGTCAAAAGATCTGTTTTTGGGTATATACGCAACGCTACATCATATACTCCTGTTTGTGTTGGAATATAATCCAAAGTATAGGTTACAAGACTACCCTCTGTCGACTTAACAGTAAGCTGTGCTGTCTCCATGATATGTGCCTTTTGACCGCTCTCGATTTGGTTCGCTACCAACAACTCAACACCGATGTCATCCTTTGATAATGTTGCTGTATCCAAGGTAACCTCGAAGTGGTACTCCTTACCTACATAAATAGCCTCATTGTCGATTCGTGCACGTTGTACGTCCAATACTTTAACTTCGCCCCAAGCCTCATTTATCTTCTTCTTCCAATCTGCAACCTCATACGCCATTGCGAATGAATTCTCACGGATCTTATCGTTGCGCTCTGCAAGTTGGTTGTAGAAACGATCCTCATAATCGATAATCATGCGGTTCATTGTGAAGTTCGACGCTACATCAGCGATACAGTTCTTCACATACTTCAACCACTCAACTGGCATGTTGTTCTTGAAACGTGTGTAGTACAAAGGTGCGATCTGCTCCTCGATAGTTGTGTAGATCTTCTCTGCATCCAACTCATCTTGGAATCTTTGATCTGCGAATGTACGCTCCATAGGCAACATCCATCCTGCATCCTCACGGTAACCCTCAACCCACCATCCATCGAGAACAGAGAATTGAAGTACACCATTCATAACACACTTCTCACCCGAAGTACCCGATGCCTCCAATGGACGTGTTGGTGTGTTCAACCACACATCAACTCCTTGAACCATGTGGCGAGCCAAATCCATATCGTAGTTCTGCATAAATAGGATCTTACCCAAGAATTGTGGCATCATAGATACCTCAACGATACGCTTGATTAGATCTT
>JAWXSU010000082.1:0-7943 GCA_044434245.1 Rikenellaceae bacterium
GTTCCCGACGAGGCGTGGATACGAATAATCTCCGACATTGGAACTCCGAACAATCCATATGGATAGTTATCTCGCAGGTCATTTTTTGTCGTGAACGGGAGCTTTACAATATCCTCTACTGTGCGAATATCGTCGGGGGTAACATCCATAGCCTGCATCTTATTGCGATAAAATGGGACTTTGTGATATACATTGTGAACTGTTTTGTGTAGGCGTTTGCCTTGTAATTCATGCATCTCGTCTCGTGACATGCACTCTTTTGAGCTATTCCAGATCATTTTTGGTTTATTTTAAGTTGTTATCTTCTAAGAGTTTTGGTCGGCAGCAAAACGTGCCAATCTTTCATCCATAATGGCGAGCATCTCATCCGTCATTCTCGATGTACAGGCTCTAACTCCCTCTCTTTCACTTCCCATAGACGATAGTGAAATTGAGCTTATGCCGTAGTGTATAAATGCATTTACTAACTCCGCACAACTCATATCTTTATATCCTATAGTGAAGAAAAATCCATCTCCAATCTCCCTGTCAATATCATTATCGTAGACAATATGAAACCCATGACGGTGAAGCATCTCCTTCATCTTCACTGCACGGCGAGCGTATTCACTCGTCTCTGCCACAAAGTCATACTCTCCATTCACGGAGGCTCTGAACATTGCCGCCAATCCATATTGTGCCGAGTGTGTAATTCCCGATGAGAGCATATCTAATACTCCTCCGACGAGTGTTGTCCCGAAGTGTCCTCCTCGTCCATATCTTACATCCAACTCCTCGAAACTGCGGTTGAAGAGTTTGTCGCTTACACACAACACAGCAATACGTTGCCCCGCATAGCTATATATCTTTGATCCCGATACCATCAACATATAGTTATCCGTATATTTAGCAACTGTCGGTACATAAGGTTCTGCGTTAGGGATGCTGTAATCCGTGCGTGAATCCATGCCCAAGTATGCCAAATCCTCGATCACTATGACATCATGCTTTGTCGCCATCTCGCCAATTATTGCGAGCTCCTCTTGTGTGAATGTAATCCATGAAGGGTTGTTGGGTGATGAGTATATGATAGCTGATATATCACCTGCTCCAAACTCATCATCGAGTTTTTGACGTAGAGCCTCACCTCGATAATCGAAGATCTCGAACGAACGATGCTCAACTCCCAGAACTCGTAGTTGCAGTTTCTGGATAGGGAAACCGGGCTCTATGAATAGTACTTTGTTACGCTCTTTTCTGAGGTTAGAGCATATTGCGAACGAGCTGAATGATCCTGCAACAGATCCTGTGGTCGGAATACACGACACAGGCGAAATATCAACATTGAAAAATGCCTTAACGAACTCCGTCGCCGCACTCTTCAACTCCGGTAATCCATCCGAAAGAGGATATTGAGATGCTACTCCCGCATCCAACGCTCTCTTTTCGGCATCTATTCCCACTTGACATGGAGGCAATCCGGGAATTCCTTGATCCATTCTAACAAATGGAATACCTGTTTTTTGCTCCAACGCTGCCGCCAAGCTCAACACTTGACGAATTGTGGCACTCGACAGATCTGCGATACGTAACTCCGCCATCATATCAGCTACCTGCTCCTTTGAAAATACTGCACTCATCTTGCTCCTCTATTTTAATTGCTCACGAACAGCCTCTGCTCCGATACGCAACGCTTTGATATTCATATCGACAATATCTTGACCCTTGCGTGAAAATATTCGCTCTATTCCAGCCTCCAGATCCTTCTGCTCCACTTCGAGGATTGTTGACGCTGCACCCAACAATACAATATTTGCTGAGCGTGCAACCCCTGCATCCTTAGCGATTTGCTCTACATCGAGCGTTAGAAGGTGTGGCATCTTCTTTAACTCCGCCATCACCACCTCTTCATCCGGATAGTTAGGAATATTGATAAATGGTTTAGATGATGTCACAACCCATCCACTCTCCTTGAGATAGGGTGTGTAGCGCAAAGCCTCCATTGGCTCCAACGATATGATTGCATCTGCTCCTCCCAGCGATATCAAATCAGAATCTATAGCCTCGGAGCTGATACGCAAGTTCGTCTGAACATCTCCTCCTCGTTGGCTCATTCCGTGTACCTCCGCTTGTTTAATTTGTAGACCCTCCGTGCGTATTGCCTCGCCGATAACTGCTGCGATTGAGAGAATTCCTTGACCTCCCACTCCCGAGAGGATTATATCACATTTCATAATATTATGTCGTTTTTGAATTACTTTTTCTTTGCGTGTTTCTTCATCGTCTGGATACACTCTCTGCGTGGTATGATTACCGATACTCCATCGTATTCAAACTCTTCACGCATGATACTTTCGATTTGCTCCATATTTTTTGGTAAAGGCACCACAACTCGTATATGCTCAGGCTCAACTCCCAAACCTTGACAAATAGCCTCGAATTTATATGTTCCGGCCGAATCTTGACCTCCCGTCATCGCTGTTGTGAGGTTATCCGACAATATCACCGTGATTTTACTCTTCGAGTTCACAGCATCCAACAACCCTGTCATTCCTGAGTGTGTGAATGTTGAGTCTCCAATAACCGCCACAGCAGGGTGTTGACCTCCATCACTTGCACCCTTAGCCATTGTGATCGAGGCTCCCATGTCGATGCAACTATCAATAGCCGAGAATGGGGGCAATGCTCCTAGTGTGTAGCAACCAATGTCGCTAAAAACCTTTGCATTGTCATACTCCGCTGCAATTTTGTTGAGCGCATCATATACATCACGGTGTCCACATCCCATACACATTGCTGGTGGGCGAGCTGCAACTATCTCGCTTGGAGAAAAAACCTGTTTTGATGCTATACCCAACGCTGGTTTCACATTGTCGGGCGTAAGTTCTCCCACACGTGGTAACTTGCCATTTAGGCGTCCATCAACTTTGTCGTTATCGAGAACACCACGCAACTGCTCCTCAATGAATGGCTGACCATCCTCCATAACCAAAACTCTATCGCATTCGTTCATGAGACGAGCAATAAGAGCCTTCGGTAGTGGGTATTGCGACACCTTAACAGCTGGGTGGGGTAGACCTTCGGGGTAGTTGTCGTTGAGATAGTTCCATGCAATTCCCGATGCGATAATTCCGAGTGATTTATCTGTGCCCTCATGATATTTGTTAAATTTAGATTGCTCCGCCATCTCCACCAACTTTGGCTGTTGTGCGATAACCTCCGAATATCTGCGACGTGCTATGGCTGGTAATAATATCCAACGCTTTGCATCTTGAGAGTATTTGATCTCGCATTGAGGTTGGCTATCTCCTACATTAACCACCGCACGACTATGTGCCATACGTGTTGTGATGCGCAACAAAACGGGGAGCATCAACTCTTCCGAGAGTTCAAACGCATATTGCATAATGTCGTATGCCTCCTGTTGCGACGATGGCTCAACCATCGGGATAAGAGCAAACTTGCCGTAGAAACGAGAATCTTGTTCGTTTTGTGAAGAGTGCATTGACGGGTCATCTGCCGCCAAAACCACAACTCCTCCATTGATTCCCGACACTCCCGAGTTTATAAATGCATCGGCACAAACATTCATTCCGACATGTTTCATACACACCAACGCTCGTTTGCCGACAAACGACATTCCGAGTGCAGCCTCCATAGCGGTCTTTTCGTTGGTGCACCATTTGCTATGTATTGATGTTGCCTCCTTTGAGTTCTGGATATATTCGGTGATCTCAGTCGAGGGAGTGCCAGGGTAGGCGTAGACTCCCGATATTCCTGCACGGATAGCTCCTAGAGCCACCGCCTCGTCACCCAATAGTAAAAGTGTTTGGTTTAAATTCATTGTAATATATATTGTTTACTTTATTTCAAAATCATCGGCATCCTCCAACGCTGGGAACTTTGCACGAAACTCTCGCAACGCCTCCATGTCGACATTAAGTGTCGCCACACCCTGCATATTATCCTCTACCGAATCTACTATGTTACCTTTAAAATCTATCGCTTTCGTACCTCCCGAATATATAGATGAAGGGTCAGCACCCACAATATTGACTCCACACACATACGCCAAATTTTCGAGTGCTCGTGCTCGAAGCAGAGTATCCCACACCGCACGCCTGCTCTTTGGCCAATTTGCAACACACGCCACAACATCATAATCGCCACAGTTGCGCATCCAAACCGGAAACCTCAAGTCGTAGCATACAAGCAGCAGAATCCTCACTCCATTGAGTGTGATAACCACACGCTTTGCCCCCGCTGAGTATTTATCATCCTCCCCTGCATATGAAAACAGGTGGCGTTTATTGGCATAGTGCATCTTTCCGCAACTCTCGACCACATAGAAACGGTTGTAAAAATCTCCATTGTGTTCAACTGCGATGCTACCACCGATCGCCATTTGGTATTTGCGAGCCATATCAACCATCCAATTCAAACTCTGAGTGCACTCCACGGAGCTTTTCAATGGATCCATACAAAATCCACTATCGAACATCTCGGGCAGCAGAGTTAATGCTGAGCCTTGACATTTGGATATCCACTCCTCGGCGCATCTTCGATTCTCCTCGGGTTGTAACCACTTTATTGAAGTCTGTATGAGTGAAATATTCATCTCCTTAATCTACAATTCGAGTCACGAAGTTAATATTTTTTTTGTAATTTTCAAACTATACATATTATTGATATGAATTTTCATGATATAATTTGAAATATTAAAATTAAAAAGCTATATTTGTTAACCAAATTTTTAAAAACAAGATTAACCAATGAACTCAACAGCCCCTAAGGTATGGAGTAAAGATTTTATATTGATCTTCATATCCAATTTTTTAGTATTTCTATGCTACTACATGCTAGTCCCAATTTTGCAGCTATATTTCCGTGATACACTCGGATATGGAGAGTCGATGGCGGGAATTATCGTAGCAAGTTTCACTATAGCGTCGCTTACCATAAGACCAATTTCGGGTTTTATAGTTGATAAGTTTGCACGAAAACCACTATATTTATTGTGTTACGGATTATTTACAGTGGCTATGGGTGGTTATGCTTTTGCCTCGTCGCTGATATTTATTATTTTGTTGCGAGTGATGCATGGTTATGGCTTTGGTCTCAATACGGTGGGTGGATTAACTTACGCAATAGATGTTCTGCCGGGCGAGAGACGTGGTGAGGGTATCGGTTATTTTGGCGTGGCGTATAGTGTTGCTATGGCGGTAGGTCCTCTCTTCGGAATTATGCTAAGAGATCTATCTGTGGCGAGTGAAACATTTACATTTAATCATATATTCTTGATTGCTTTTGCTTTAGGTATGTTGGGTATGGTGCTTATTCTGTTTATCAAACCAGTGCCAAAGATCGAAAAAAGCGAGGGGGCGGCACCTCAAAAAATGTCGATTGGTCGATTTATTTTGTTAAGAGGTTTGCCTTGTGTTTTGATAATCGTATTCTCGGGTTATGGTTATGGTGCAATCTCGAATTTCGTTGCTGGATATGCTAAGGATGCTACATGGGCAGGGGCAAATACGGGTTATTTCTTCTTCGTTTTGGCATCGGGAATTGTCGTGGCTCGTATCTTGTCGGCTAAGATGATAAATAAGGGTAAGGTGCTTAAGGCTACATATATAGGAGGTGCTTTGGTCGTTGCGTCATATGCTCTGTTTTTGATCTGCACAAACGCTATCGTCTTCTACTCGTTGGCTCTTCTATTTGGTATGGGTTTCGGGTATTTTGGATCATCGTTTCAAACCATGCTTGTTAATTTAGCTGAGCCTACACAGCGAGGTACAGCGAGTGCTACATACTACACGTTCTGGGACATGGGTATCGGTTTGGGTATCGCAACGGGAGGTTTTATGTTAGACGCATTTGATTTTCAGGCACTTTTGATTTTGTGTGTGTCGCTAGTTGTGGTGTCTCTGATATATTTTAAATTGGTGTCGGACAAATACTATACTACCCATAAATTGTTATAAAAACATCAATTTATAGCTAATTTGTTGTTCTTTTATAGTCAACTTTAATTATTTTTAATAACTTTGCAGTTACACCCCTTTTGTTTTTAGGGGAGGTGTAGATCGTAGTATGTGGTTATAAAAAATAATTATATGGATAATTTTGACGCTAAAATTGAGTATGAAATCGAGGATTTGTTTAATAGCATGCGCCTTAAATACTCTCCCCATGAGATAATACAACTTCGTGCAGCGTATGATCTTGCGTTCGAAGCGCACAAAGATCAGAAACGCAAAAGTGGAGAGCCATATATTATTCACCCTATCGCTGTGGCACGCATTGCATCCGAAGAGTTGTCGTTGGATGTGAACTCTGTGATGGCGGCATTTTTGCACGATGTCGTCGAAGATACCCCCTACACAGTAGAGCAGATCAAAGAAAAATTTGGCGATGATGTTGCGTATCTGGTGAAGGTACTTACCAAAGAGAAGAAGGATTATTACGAGGGGTCGAGTCAAATTGATAACTTCAAACAGATGTTGGGATCTCTCAACTATGATATCCGTGCGCTGCTCATAAAACTGTCGGATAGACTTCATAATATGCGTACATTGGATAGTATGCGTCCCGAGAAGCAGATGAAGATTGCCGGAGAGACGGATTATTTTTATGCTCCGCTGGCAAACAGATTGGGGTTGTATGAGGTGAAGACAGAGTTGGAGAATTTAAGCCTTCGATTTAGATGTCCTCAAGAGTATTCATCTATAAAAGAGGCGATTAAACATGATGAGGAGGCAAATAAGGAGAGGTATAATAACCTCACGACTAAGATCCAAAATATATTGGATGACAACAATGTCGACGCCACAATAACGGTTAAGAACCGTTTGCCATATAGCATCTGGAAAAAACTCAATAAATCGGGTAAGGATATCGACCATCTCGATAATCGTAGCGTGATTCGTATCGTCTACACCGATGATTACGAGAAGTCGGACAAGGTGGTGTGTTTAGGTATATACTCGTTGTTGACGAGCTACTTCAAAGAGAAACCCAATAGTTTTATAAATTATATTGACTCGCCCAAAGAAAATGGTTATCAGGCACTTCATATAAAATTATTGGGTGATAGTGGAATCTGGGAGGAGGTGCATATATTGTCGACGTCGATGGTGAAAAACGCACAACTTGGATGTCTCGATATTGCCGAGGGAGACACAATTTTCAACTGGATAGAGAAGTTTAAGGTCATACTTCATGATATCGCATTTAGTAGCAGTGAAGTGAACTTTATGGAGAGCGTGATGAGCTCCTTTTATAAGGATGATATTGTTGTCTACACACCTAATGGTAAGAGTGTGATTTTGCCTTTTGGTGGCACAGCGATTGATTTTGCCTTTGAGATAAGCGAGGAGCTAGGACTTCATGCCCTATATGCTCGCATTAATGGACGATTGAAATCTATAAAAAGCATTCTCAATAGGGGAGATTGTGTCGAGGTTATCATGGGGGAGAGTGTGACGCCTAAGGAGGATTGGTTGGATCATGCGTTGAGCTATAAGGCTCGTCGTTATCTGCATAAGTTTGTCGAAAATATCAAACGCCTTCCATACTATCGTTGTGAGGAGTGCCAACCTCTACCCGGAGATGAAGTTGTGGGATTTACGCAACCCGATGGAAATGTTATGCTCCACAAAAGAAATTGCTCTACTGCGATTCGATTGGCATCGCAACTTGGTGATTCTCTTATAGCTGTAGATTTCTTGGAGGAAGAAGAGTTCTTATACCCCGTGACAATATCTATCAAGGCGGTAGATCGTTACCACCTATTGAGCGATTTGATCGAGTGTATAACCGAGAAATTAAAGCTCTCGATTGATAGCCTTACGACAGTCACCGAAGATGCTATTGTGAATTGTCAGATCAATTTTCTTGTTCACTCAATAGATGAATTGCGTATGGTTATCACCTATATCAACCAGATAAAGGGTGTAGATGAGGTG
>JAWXSU010000083.1:0-7864 GCA_044434245.1 Rikenellaceae bacterium
GGCTTCGGTTCGTAATCTTGTGTGGTGATAATTACCTCATCGGGAGTAAGTTTGATTTGGTACTGTCCGTAGTACTCCACCAACTTTTTGCGAAGTGAAAGAAAACCATCACTTGGCGAATACTCCAACACCTTGCGATCGATCTTCTTGAGAGCCTCCAACCCCACTTCGGGGCTATTGAGGTCGGGCTGACCAATATTGAGGTGATAAACCTTCACGCCACGTGCTTTTGCAGCATCGGCTAAAGGTCCAAGTTTGCGAATTGGTGATGCCGGCATCTGCTCGGCACGTTGTGATAAAGATGGCATTACTCGTTTGATTTTACTTTACAATTTGGCAAAGATACATTTTTTCATTCAAAAACCTCTAATTTTTGTCTAATTATTCATAAATTGTTAAAATTCTGGAGTGTGATGTTATAATTTGCGCTTTGTTTATTGTGATTTAATCATTGTTTTGTAACTTTGCACTCTTAAGGGGAGTTCTATTATCTCCCTTAGGTAAAAACACAAATATATAATATAATGCAGATCGCAGATAAATATTCACCCCAACAACTCGAATCTAAATGGTATGAGTTCTGGATTGAGAAAAAACTATTTCACTCTACGCCCGATGAGCGTGAGCCATATACAATCGTAATCCCACCACCAAATGTAACAGGTATGTTGCACATGGGGCATATGCTTAACAACACGCTCCAAGATGTGCTTGTGCGTCGTGCTCGTATGATGGGAAAGAATGCTTGTTGGGTACCAGGTACTGACCACGCATCTATCGCTACAGAGGCAAAAGTTGTAGCTAAACTCAAAGCGGAGGGTATCGACAAGAACTCTCTCTCGCGTGAGGAGTTCTTGCGTCATGCGTGGGAGTGGAAAGAGGAGTATGGTGGTGTAATCCTCAAGCAGTTGCGTACGTTGGGTGCATCGTGCGACTGGGATCGTACATGTTTCACTATGGATGAGGCTCGTACCGAAAGTGTACTTCGTGTATTCTGCGACCTTTATGAGAAGGGTAAGATTTACCGTGGAGTACGCATGGTGAACTGGGATCCTGCGGCTAAGACAGCTCTTTCTGATGAGGAGGTGATCTACAAAGAGTCGCAAGGTAAACTCTATTACCTCAGATACAAAGTCGTTGGGTCGGATAAGAATATCATCGTAGCAACAACTCGTCCCGAGACGATACTCGGTGACTCGGCTCTATGTATCAACCCTAACGACGAGCGTTACAAATGGCTCAGCGAGGGTGCTAAGGTTATCGTGCCACTCGTAAATCGTGAGATTCCAATTATTTATGATGAGTATGTAGATATCGAGTTCGGTACGGGTGCTTTGAAGGTGACCCCTGCTCACGATGTCAACGACTATATGTTGGGCGAGAAGTTTGGCTTGGAGGTTATCGACATATTCGAGGATGATGGTACAATCAACGACAAAGTAGGAATGTATGTGGGTGTAGACCGCTTCGAGTGCCGCAAACAAATCGAGGTGGATTTGACCGCAGCAGAGCTTATGGAGAAGGTCGAGCCGTACACCAACAATGTAGGTTATTCGGAGCGCACGGGAGTTGCCATAGAGCCTAAATTGTCGATGCAGTGGTTTATGTCGATGTCGGATATTGCAAAACCTGCGACCGATGCGGTGATGGATGACATCATCAAATTTGTACCGGCGAAGTATAAAAATACATATCGCCACTGGATGGAGAATATCAAGGATTGGTGTATCTCTCGTCAGCTGTGGTGGGGTCAGAGAATCCCTGCATACTACCTTCCCAAGGGTGGTTTCGTGGTGGCACTTACAGCCGAGGAGGCTTTGGTTAAAGCTAAGGCTAAAAGCGGTGATGAGTCGCTTACGATCGGTGACTTGCGTCAAGATGAGGATGTTCTCGATACATGGTTCTCGTCATGGTTGTGGCCTATCTCAGTATTTGACGGAATTCGTAATCCCGACTCTGAGGAGATCAACTACTACTACCCTACAAACGACCTTGTAACGGGACCCGATATCATCTTCTTCTGGGTGGCTCGTATGATTATGTCGGGATATGAGTATCGTGGGGATATGCCATTTAAGAATGTATATTTCACAGGTATTGTGCGCGATAAGATAGGTCGCAAGATGTCTAAGCAGTTGGGAAATTCGCCCGATCCATTGGATCTCATCGCAGAGTATGGAGCTGATGGAGTGCGTGTTGCGATGATGTTGTGTTCGTCGGCAGGTAATGACTTGATGTTCGATAACGCACTCTGTGAGCAGGGACGTAACTTCGGAAATAAGGTGTTCAATGCCTATCGTCTAATCAATGGATGGGAGGTAGACAGAGCTTTGGAGCAGTCGGAAAACAATAAGCTCGCTATAGAGTGGTTCGAGGCGAAGTTCAACCAAGCGTTGGCAACTATTGAGAGCGATTTCGAGGCGTATAGAATATCTGAGGCGTTGATGGTTGTATATCGCTTGTTCTGGGATGATTTTAGTGGTTGGTATTTGGAGATGGTTAAACCCGCTTACCAATCTCCGATTGATGCTGCGACACTTGCTACGACTAAGGCGTACTTCGATAAGTTGATGCGTGTGCTTCACCCATTTATGCCATTCCTCACCGAGGAGATTTGGCAAGATATTGAGGAGCGTGACGGTGACTCAATTATGGTTAACTTGATGCCCCAAAGAGGCGAGGTTAATGAGACATTGTTGAGTCGTTTTGAGTTGGCTCAGGAGGTGATATCTCAAATACGTAATATCCGCAAGGGAAAAAATATGCCAGTTCGTGAGGCGTTGGTACTCAATGTGATGGAGGATGCTAATTACCCTAAGGAGTATGCACCTGTGATTGCGAAGATGGCAAACTTGTCGTCAATAGATATGGTCACCGAAAAAGATGTTACGGCAGCAGGATTTATTGTCAAGACAACTCAATATTTCGTACCCCTAGGCGACAAAATCGACAAAGAGGCGGAGATCAAGAAGTTGACCGAAGATTTGAAATACCAAGAGGGTTTCCTTGTGAGTGTGATGAAGAAGCTCTCGAATGAGAGGTTTGTGGGTTCTGCACCTCAAAAGGTTGTCGATAATGAACGTGCTAAACAAGCAGATGCCGAGGCGAAGATTGCCGCTATCAAGGAGCAACTCGCTGCACTTAAATAATGACAAAACCACCAATAACGATCTACACCGATGGCTCCGCTCTGGGAAATCCCGGAGCTGGAGGCTATGGTGTGGTGCTACTTTCGGGAATCTACCGTAAGGAGCTCGCACAGGGATTTCGACTCACCACGAATAACCGCATGGAACTTATGGCGGTGTGTGTGGGGTTGGAGACGTTGAAGAATGAGGGGTCGGATGTGACGATATACTCCGACTCGAAATATGTGGTCGATGCTGTGGAGAAACGTTGGGTCTTTGGCTGGGAGAAGAGAGGTTATAAAGATAAAAAGAATCCCGACTTGTGGCAGCGATTTCTGAGGATATATCGTCGTCATAATGTCCGTTTTGTGTGGGTGAAGGGTCACGCCTCGAATGTCGAGAATAATCGTTGTGATGAGCTAGCAGTAGCGGCAGCAAATGCACGTGCAACACACCTCGAAGATGTGGGGTATACGGGCGAATAAAACAATAAACGAAATGTTTAAAATATACCTAAAACTTTTGGGCTTCGCACGCCCTCTGGGAAAATATATCGCACCATATTTTGTTTGTGCGGTGTTCTATGCGATATTCAATACGTTTAACTATGCAATGATTATCCCGATCCTCAAAACTATGTTTCTCGATGGATTTGAGTTTTCGCCGCTCTATAGTTTCCCTAAAATAGCTTTGGATGCAGAGTGTTACAACTCGTTGATAAACTACTTCTACACACTCTTCTTCGGAGGGGTGTTCAAAATGCAGAATATGTTGATACTGCTTGCGGTTATCACATTTATGATGACTCTTCTGAGCAACACATTTAGATATATGTGTTCGATGACGGTGGAGGATATGCGCAAACGTACATTGGAGAGGATGCGTAACAGGATGTTTGACCATGTGATGGATATGAATGTTGGATATTTGAGTAACCAACGCAAGGGGGATATCATAGCGAAGATATCGTCTGATGTCACGGTGGTGCAGATGTGTATCACAAACACGTTGCAGGTGGCAATACGTGAGCCATTTTTGATTATTGGATATGTTATTGCGATGGTCTCAATTTCGTGGCAGTTGTCGATATTCTCGATCCTCTTTTTGCCTCTTGTCGCAACGGTTATTGGAGGTATTGTCAAGAGATTGCGACACCCCGCACGTCGAGTGCAAGAGATTAACGCACATATGGTGAGCATGTTGGATGAATCACTGTCGGGGATAAAGATCATAAAGGGGTACAACGCTACAGAATATATGAAGGATAAGTACCACAAAGCCAACAACGATGTCTCGACCACGACTCTCTCCATAGCACGCAGTCAACAACTAGCCTCGCCAACAAGTGAGACGATGGGTGTGGCGGCGATAGGTGTGATTATTGTCTTTGGAGGTGCTTTGGTGGCGGCTGGGGAGCTCAGTGCAGCATCATTTTTGGCTTTCATCGCAATATTTTCGCAGATAACTCGCCCTCTACGATCGCTCATAGATCAATTCTCGAACATTAATCAAGGAATCGCTGCCGGAGAGCGTGTGTTGGAGTTGCTCGACGAGAAGAGCGAAGTTGTTGATAAGCCCGAGGCGCAAGATATTTTGTCGTTCAACGATAAGATCGAATTTCGTGATGTGCACTTCGGATATGATGACACTCGTGAAGTTATACGTGGCGTGAGTTTCACAATTAACAAGGGCGAAACGGTGGCTCTCGTAGGTACTTCGGGGGGTGGAAAGTCTACTCTTAGCGAACTTGTACCTCGCTTCTGGGACCCTAAGAGTGGGGATATTTTGATCGATGGAGTCTCTATTAAGGAGTATAAGCAGGAGAGTCTACGCTCTCATATGGGTATTGTGGCGCAAGATACAATTCTATTTAATGACTCGATTGGCGCAAATCTCTCGCTCGGAAAGCGTGATGCATCACACGAGGAGATTGTTGAGGCGGCGAAGGTTGCAAATGCTCACGCTTTTATAATGGAGACTGAGAATGGTTACGATACCAATATTGGTGATCGAGGTATGAAACTATCTGGAGGTCAGCGACAAAGATTAAGTATAGCTCGTGCAATTCTTAAAAATCCTGCAATCTTAATTCTCGACGAGGCGACTTCGGCACTCGATACCGAGAGCGAAAAACTTGTGCAGGATGCACTTGCAAAACTGCTTAAGGGGCGCACCTCTGTTGTTGTGGCACACCGTCTAAGCACAATCTTTAATGCAGATAAAATCCTTGTTGTCGACAAAGGTGTAATCGCTGAAAGCGGTACACACTCCGAACTTATTGACAAGGGGGGGATTTACGCAAAATTAGTCGAAATGCAGTCGCTAGAGGGGTAGTGCAATTTACGAATCTCCCTCTTCGATGAGTCGGCACATGTTGGCTCTAGCACGAAAGATATTGGTTTTGACAGTGCCTAGAGGCATTGCAAGTTTCTCGGCGATCTCTTCATAGGAGAGTTCGTCGAGAAATCTCATTTTGAAGAGTCTCTGTTGCGTAGAGTTTAATTTGCAGATGCAGTTATCTATATGGAGCCGTTTTTGAGAATTTATGACACTCTCTTCGGGGTTTGGTAGCATAGACTCCGAAGTGAAGAGTCTATCGTCGAGAGGTTGTTCATCTTGACGTTTTCTATAGTGGTCGATAAATGTGTTGCGAGCGATGGTATATATCCACTGTCCGAAGGTGTATTGAGGGTTGTAGCGGTGGATATTGACATATACTTTAATAAATGTCTCCTGCAGCAGGTCATCGACATCTAGTGATCCCCCTCCCCCGAACTTGGAGTTGAGGAGTCTGCGTATAGATTCACGATAGCGTGTGAAGAGGAATTCGAAGGCGACATCATCACCCTCGTGTAGCACCCTGTTGACAAGTTGTTGGTCGTTGGCGATGATGTAATCCTCTATCTCCATACCTTCGGATCTCGCCTAAATTTAAGCCACATATCTATTGCCCCCATGTAGAAAGGGCTCACAATATCGTAGAGTCCATATCTTAGGATCATTCCGCTTTCGCCCAGGCGTTTGCCAACAGCTTTAACTGTGGTGGAAACCACAATAATACGTATTATAATTAGGGATGCTGCGCCAATTTTAACCTCTAAAGGAAGAGCTGCGATGGCAGATAAAGCGCATAGCAAAAATAGCACTCTACTACGAGGTTCCCACCTCTCGAAACGTTTTGCACTACGGGGGTAAAACTTAAAAGCAGATCTAAAGAATCGTGTCTGCTCGCACCACCACCCTATACTTCCCCAACACACTTGATTAAGCGAAGCACGAGGCGAAAGCACCACACTCACTTGGGGGCTATTCTCACGGCGCAGGAGATGTTGCACAAAGAGGTCATCTTCACCGATGTTCATATTGAGGTGGCTGAATCCATTTGCCTCAAAGTATAGACTTTTTGACCATCCGATATTTGTGCGGTGACCACGGTAGGGCTTCCCTTTGATCGCTCGGCTCAACCAATTTGCAGCATCCATCACTCTTGAGGCACGCATAAAATAACGACTCAACCCCTTCTCGGACTCTATGCCAGTGTACCCGATCACCACATCACCGCGCTTGAAACCACTTGCCATCAGAGCCAACCATCTGTCACTAAGTGGATAGCAATCTGCGGTTGTGATAATCAAGAAGTCGTTGTTCGCAGCTTTGGCACCCACGTTGAGAGCGGTTTTTATTGATATTGGGAATCGAGGGTTGGATTGAATCTTCGTCACCACGACATTCGGCAACACTTGGTGCATGCGTTGCAGATCGTCGAAGAAGTCATTGTTGTTGCCCACGTATATCAAAACCACTTCGAAATCGACACCCTCCTGTGCCATTATTAGCGGTAGACGATCGTCGAGAAATGGATAATCCTCGGTGAATAGTGGGACTAGAACCGACACTGCGGGGGTCGCTTCACGGATTGCAGGGCGTGCACTATCCTTGTACTTCACAATAACACGGTAGTTGCCTAGGTAGTAACAGAGCTGGACAACAAAAAATAGTAGCGTTGCAACTATCACCAAGATGCCAACTACTCCATACATAGAGACTAAAATGTCGATATATTCGTTCATAAAAAAAAGCATTATAACGCACAAATGTACAAAAGTTTCTTGTGAAAACCACTAATATTACAAAGGTATAGCAAAATATTGTTATCTTTGTCCGATTATATTGATATAAAGGATAAAAAGAATGAAATTTAAGGTCGAACACCTCACACCCCAAAGTAAAGCTCGTGCAGGAGTATTCACCACCGATCATGGTGATGTCCCCACGCCAATCTTTATGCCCGTAGGAACTGCCGCAGCGATGAAGGGAATATTCCATCGTGATGTAGAGCATGAAGCGGGAGCAAAGATAATATTGGCAAATACGTATCACCTCTATCTGCGTCCAGGAATGGATATCATAGAGGCGGCGGGAGGTGTGCACCGTTTTAGTGCGTGGGATAAACCTATGCTTACTGATAGTGGCGGCTTTCAGGTCTTTTCACTTGCAGCATGTCGCAAACTCAAAGAGGATGGATGCCACTTTCAAAGCCACATCGACGGCTCACGACACATCTTCACTCCCGAGAGTGTGATCGACACAGAGCGTACAATAGGTGCCGATATAATGATGGCATTCGATGAGTGCCCACCGGGAGATTCACCACGAGATTATGCCACAAAATCGTTGGGGTTAACCCAACGATGGTTGGAGAGATGTTTCAACCAATATGAATATCTTGTTGCCGC
>JAWXSU010000084.1:0-7778 GCA_044434245.1 Rikenellaceae bacterium
TTTTTGATTCAAATGCTAACTCTGGCACCGACTCATTTTTCTCACTTTTAGGCTTTCTTCCACGACGTGGTTTTTGTGGTGCGTCTGCCGATCTTCCCTGCTGAGGTGCCGAAGCAACCGCTTGGATTTGGGACAAGAGTTCGCCTTTACGTATATTCACGTTTTTGATACCTAGGCTCTTACCTATGGTTTTGAGTTCGGCGAGGCTTTTGCCCTCTAATGCCGCTAAGTCTTGCATATATAAAAATGGATTATCTTTTGTTAAGGTGGTGATCTCGAACGGATTCACCTCTGATTTGCTCCGCAAAGATAATGCTTAAAAAATATAAAACAAAAAAAAGAGCGATTTTCTCGCCCTTTTATCTCTATTTACCTACTCCGCTGCTGTAGCCACTGCCCACGATGTTTGCACCCAATCATCTTGAAACTTCTCACTCGGTTCACTTGTCGACACCCCCGAAAAGTAATCTATATCGATCCACTCACCATAAGATGTTCTCAATGTGCTGCAAAATGAGGTAGTGTGATATATACCACTATCGGGGAAAGCCTCACCTAACACCGACTCAAACTCCTCAAGTAGTGCACTGCTCGTTGATGCCTCTTTGACATACTCCCCCAAATCGCAAAATACGTTGCTACTTAAATTTTCATAGCACTGAATATCGTCAATATCGACCTTATTCACCCCCGCATCATTTATCTGTTTCATCTTCTGTGCCAACTCCTCCAACTTCGATGTCACACACCACGCAACTGTAGCCGAGGGTGCAGAACTTAAATTAGAGTAATAATCATAGTACGCATAACATGCTGCCGCACAATCCGCACTCGCTCCATCTTCAGAGAACAACGCTGGCAAAACTGTTTGGTAGGGAAAACCATACCCCATAACCTCCGTTGGAGAGGCTATAATATTGTCGCACACATCTTTCAACTCATACAACGTCTCGATATTTGACATCAAACACATATCAAACAACAGATAACCATACTTAGTCCCCGTAGACTCCAACGCCTCGCTCAACTCCTCGATCTCCATATATCCATCCGTGCTACACCCCATAAAACGTGTCACAACCTCACCACTTCCCATCATATCCCAATCAACATATGACGAATCCACAGATTTCAAATAGGGGTGACTCTGCAACACCCAACCCGTACCGTGTCCGCTGAATATAATATTATAGGTGTTAGCCGGAGCAAAATCTTTCGATTTCGATATCACATCGACTATATACTCCTGCGTTAACGAAGAGCTTTTATACTCATACCCATCTGTATATGTGGCAATCGTCTCCGTAGAGTAACCATCCGAAGTTCTATATACTTCGTAAAGTGTTGCACTCGAATACCCCGGTGCAAAAATCAACAACCTACCATTTCCGCCCAATGCCCCAGCTGCCACAGCCTTTTGACTATCGGGGATATTATAAACATCAAAATACCCCGATTTCAGCTGCGTTCCCATAAAATACATTATCGTCGTCTGCTCCACAACTCCGCTATTGTTGCGTGCGACCTCGACATCACCATCCTCTTTTACGCACGACACGAAAAACCCAGCCAACATTATATATAGGTATACAGCTCTTCTCATTATCTATTTATACTCTCTAGGTTTCAAATTATTAAACTGCCATGTCCTATCTCTCGTATAAGTCACACTATCTGGTTTATTAAGATAGACTCTACTGAAATCGAAGTAATACCCCTTAAACTTCTTTCCATCAACTTTTTGAGGTATTGTAAGTGGCAAAAATTCCACATTACGACTTATAACCATCGCTCTTGCTGTACGCAGATTTTGCGACGCCATGAAATCCACCGCATGGTCAAACATCAAAATATGTTTAGGGCTCTTCTCCTTAAGACCATCTCCCGACGCATCTATAGTCTGCAAAATCTTATTAACCCTATCATACGCTGCCCTCTCTTTGTCGCTATCCCCCAATGCACCATAGGCGTAGGATAGAATATTCCACACCTTCGGATTAAAGGGATCTCGTCTAAGGATTTTATCCGCAACCCCCACGATTTTATCCAATGTCTCAACACTTGGAGCATCGGGGTTTAACTCCGCAGCCAAAGCTATCAACTCATCCAACTCCGTATTGG
Organism: Rikenellaceae bacterium; assembly: GCA_044434245.1. Lineage (GTDB taxonomy): Bacteria > Bacteroidota > Bacteroidia > Bacteroidales > Rikenellaceae > Alistipes. The sequence goes on from JAWXSU010000084.1 coordinate 2,122, forward strand.
GTAGTAGCGGTTTATACTCCTCACGATAGATATAGCCATAGTAGAGATAGTGGTACTGCTCTGCGGTGAGCGTCGTATCCCCCATCTCGAAACGCAACATCAAATTGGGGTAGTAACTTTCACCACTAGGATCTGTTATCACCTCCAAAATATCATCCTCCACTGGCACCTTTGCCCACAAGAACATAGGCACAAAGAGTGCTATGGCTAATATCCTTTTTAACATATCTTTAAATTTATCCAACATTCATGTCGTGTAAACTTAACGCAATTTTAGTGCAAATCGTACTTTTCGATGAGCGATTTAAATTTCGCTGCCAACTCTGGCGTACCCGAAACCAATGGCAACCTCATACGATCTCCAATAAGCCCCATAGCATTCAACGCACACTTCACTCCCGTAGGGTTACCCTCCGCAAAGAGTGCATCTACAGCCTCCGCCATCTCTTCGTAGAGCTTCTCCGCCTCGGCATACTTCCCCTCTTTTGCCAAATTGATGCTCCTCATAAATTTCGTTGGGAATGTGTTCGCCGCAACAGAGATCACACCATCTCCTCCTCGACGCATAATATCTACCGCAATACCATCATCTCCCGCCAATACCAAGAATCCCTCTGGTCGCTTATCAATAACACTTTGGATCTGCTCGATATTACCCGATGCCTCCTTAACTCCGATCACATTATCGAAATCACGAGCTATTCTCAGTGTCGTCTCCACTGTCATATTGACTCCCGTACGACCTGCGATATTGTACAAAATGATCGGTAGCGGCGAATTCTCCGACACCACCTTGAAGTGTTGATACAACCCCTCCTGCGACGGCTTATTATAATATGGTGTGACACTCAAAATCGCATCCGCACCTCTTAGATCAAACTCCCTGAGTTGATCCAACACCTCAGATGTCGAGTTTCCGCCAACACCCATAACGAGTGGCACACGCCCAGCAACATGGTTTGTGATATACATCGCAATCACCGCCCTCTCGGGCATATATAATGTTGGGGTCTCTGCCGTTGTTCCCAACGCCACGATATAATCTACGCCACCATCAATAACATAGTCGATCATTCTTGCCAACCCCTCATAATCTACTCGCCCATCAGGCGTAAATGGAGTCACCATTGCTACTCCTACTCCGCTCAAATTCTTCATTTATGCTTTTTGTTATATTTTGTTTTTACATCTCTTAAAATAGTGTTCCCTGCGTCGGGTAATTTGTTTGAATTGGAGGCTCTTTGCCCACCTCCTCCTGCTCGAAATCCGCCTCCTGTTCGAAATCCGCCTCCTGCTCGATCATCTTCAATAGTTCCTGCTCCGATATTATCAGCACCCCCAACTTCTCAGCCTTTTGTAACTTCGCAGGTCCCATATTCTCACCTGCCACCAAAAAATCTACATTTTTAGAGACTGCTGCCAACATCTTTCCGCCATGGCTCTCTATTAACGACTTTAACTCATCTCTGCCATAAAGTGTAAACTTTCCCGAAATCACAAAGTTCTTACCCTCTAAATTTGATGACTCCTTGTGACTCTGCACAATCTCCATCTGCACTCCCGCCTCTCGTAACCTCTCGATTAGGATTTGGTTTTGAGAATCCGCAAAGTAATCCATTATGGAATCTGCGATCTTCTCCCCCACCTCTTGGGTCTCCAACAACTCATCTCTACTCGCCACCATCACTCGATGCATCGTCTCAAAATGAGAAGCTATATATTTCGCTGTGGTCTCCCCCACAAATCTAATTCCTAAACCAAATAGCACCCTCGCAAATGGAACATCTCTAGCCGAATTACAGATGCTCGATATTATATTCTCCGCCGACTTTTCGCCCAAACGAGGCAATCCTACCAGCTGCTCCACCCTCAGAGAGTATAAATCAGCAATATCTCGCACCAATCCATTATCGAATAACAACTCTACTGTTTCGTCACCCAAGCCATCAATATTCATCGCCTTACGACGGATAAAGTGTATTATGCGTCCAATTATCTGAGGTCGACAATGGTTTTGATTCGGGCAGTAGTGTTTCGCCTCGCCATCTATCTTTGCCAACTTCGCCCCACACTCTGGGCATATCGTGATATACTCAAAAGGGACACTTCCTTGCGGACGAGCCGACAGCTCAACCCCCGTGATCTTGGGGATTATCTCCCCCCCCTTCTCGACATAGACCATATCACCCAACCTAATATCAAGCATTGCAATCTGCTCGCCATTATGCAGTGACGCTCGTTTCACGACAGTTCCAGCCAACTGCACCGGTTTAAGGTTCGCCACAGGAGTTATCGCTCCGGTGCGTCCCACCTGAAAATCTACACTCTCCAATTTAGTAAGAGCCTGCTCCGCTTTGAACTTATAAGCAACTGCCCACTTAGGAGCTTTTGCCGTATAGCCCAAATCACGCTGTGCGGAGTAGCTATTGATCTTCACCACCACACCATCTGTTGCAAATGGCAAGTTTGCTCGCTCCACATCCCAATAATTTATAAACTCCTCAACCTCTTCGACACTTCGGCATAGTTTTCGACAATCCGAAACCCTAAATCCATAGCTCACTGCCGCTTGCAAACTCTCCCAATGTGACTCAAAGGGCAACCCCTCGCCCACAATTTGATAGAGCATACAATCCAACCCTCGTTTAGCCACCACCGCCGAAGATTGTTGTTTAAGGCTACCTGCCGCTGCATTTCGAGGATTAGCAAATGGAGACTCCCCCTCCGCCTCTCGCTCTGCATTCAACCTATCGAACGAGGCATATGGCATCACAATCTCGCCCCTTATCTCGAAAAATGGAGGATACTCCCCCATAAGCTGCAACGGCACTGAACGTATCGTTCGAACATTACGAGTCACATCATCGCCACGACTTCCATCGCCACGAGTCACAGCACGCATGAGGTTTCCATTTTGGTAGGTAAGCGATATCGCTGTTCCATCGAACTTCAACTCACACACTACCTCCACTTCGCCCACCTCTTGTGTTGCTTTATGTATAAAATCACGCAATTCATCGATAGTGTATGTGTTGCTTAGCGACAGCATTGCATATTTGTGCTCTGCTGCTGCAAATTCACTCGTAAGATCACTTCCCACCCTCTGAGTTGGAGAGTTTGGATCATAAAACTCGGGGTGCTCTGTCTCCAAATTTTGAAGTTCACAAAGGAGCTTATCGAAATCAAAATCGGAGATCTCTGGAGAGTTCTCTACGTAGTACTTATGAGAGTGAAAATTGAGCAAAGCTCGCAACTCTTCGATTTTTTTGCGCATAAAATATCTGTATAACGCTCGTAAAGGTAGCTATTTTCGCCGAAAGTGAGAAATTATCGCAATTTTTTTTTCACAAATTTTATCAATCTTCAAATTTTGCGTATACTTGCAGAAAATTTAGAAACACACAAGCGGCAATTTTAGAAAATGGCAATAAAAAGAGCACCCAAAAAGCGTTTAGTTACGAGTCTTAACAACCTCCCGGTTGAGATTCAAGAGATGGTAAAGGCGGAGTATCCTCTCGGATTCACCGACGCAATGATGAGAATAGATAAACCAAATGGAGATTTCTTCTATGCAGTACCCTTTGCTACAGAGGAGATTGATTATTTGGTGAAGATCAACGTCAAGGTAGATAACATCACAAGCAACGACGAAAAAGATATATTCGACGACGATATCAAAGGTGCGGATGATCTTCCAACTGAAGACGAAGAGGAGGAGGAGCCTCGCTCTCGCAGAAGATCTCCAATGAATGAGTTCGACGACAACGATGACGATGAGATGTAGTCTCGCCTAAATCACACAACAACAAAAGAGATCTCGGCCGCAAACTAAGGTCTCTTTTGCTATGTAGTTACTATATTTTGCACATATATGAAATAGGTTGTGATAAAATATTTACAAAACTTTAATTTAAAGATCACTTTCTCAGTATTTTTTTCTATCTTTGAGGGCAAAACACTTTGCATATTTTAAGGCATAAATTTTATTATACGATAGAACATGAAAAAAGTAGATGTGATTCTTGGATTACAGTGGGGCGATGAGGGTAAAGGTAAGGTGGTCGATGTGTTGACACCAAACTACAAAGTAGTAGCTCGCTTTCAGGGTGGTCCAAATGCTGGACATACACTCGAATTCAACGGCGAGAAGTATATCCTCCGCTCAATCCCATCGGGTATATTCCAAGGCGATAAGATCAACATCATCGGTAATGGCGTAGTATTAGATCCGATTTTGTTTAGAGAGGAGGCTGAAGCATTAGCAAAAAGTGGTCACGACCTCACAAAACGCCTATACATTTCGAAAAAGGCTCACCTAATCCTTCCTACTCACCGCTCATTGGATGCAGCGTATGAGGCAGCTAAAGGATCTGGCAAAATCGGAACAACAGGAAAGGGCATCGGACCTACATATACCGACAAAATCAGCCGTAATGGTGTGCGTGTTGGCGATATCTTCTTAAATTTTTCGGAGATATATGGTGCTGCAAAGTCTCGCCACGAGCAGATACTAAAGTCTCTAAACTACAACTTCGACATCTCGGAGCTTGAGGCTAAGTGGATGGATGCTATCGAGTACCTTAAAAGTTTCACTATCATCGATTCTGAGCACGAGATCAATGCTATTTTGAAGCGTGACGAGGCAATACTCGCAGAAGGTGCACAGGGAACACTCCTTGATGTCGACTTCGGATCATATCCATTCGTCACATCGTCAAACACAGTTTGCGCTGGAGCGTGCACTGGATTAGGTATCGCCCCAAACAAAATAGGAGAGGTTTTCGGAATCTTCAAAGCATACTGCACACGTGTCGGAAGTGGACCATTCCCTACCGAACTTTTCGATGAGGATGGCAAGAATATGCGTGATATAGGTCGTGAATATGGTGCAGTAACGGGTCGTGAGCGCAGATGTGGTTGGTTAGATATGGTGGCTCTAAACTACGCTATAATGGTTGACGGAGCTACCCAACTTATCATGATGAAATCTGACGTTCTTAACGATTTTGATACGATCAAAGTTGCTGTAGCATACGAGATTGACGGCGTGCGTACTGAGAATTTCCCTTACACCGTAGAGGGTGAAATCAAACCTATATACAAAGAGTTTAAGGGTTGGAAGTGCAACATCTGCAACGTTCGCAAATATGAGGATTTCCCCGTAGAGTTCAAAGAGTATGTTGAGTTCATAGAGGAGCAAACGGGTGTTCCAATCAAGGTAATATCTGTAGGTCCAGATCGTGACGAGACTATCGTTAGATAAATCTTACACCAAATAAACCACAACATAGCCTCACACCTTTTCTATTAAGTGTGAGGCTATGTTATAATATTCAAAAGATGAAAAAACTAACACTCATATTGCTATCATCACTATGCTTAGCTATATCATCATGCGGAAGACTATCCGATAAAAATGCACTTGAACTCCTCAACAACAGCGAAATAATCCCAGCAATATATCAAATACTCCAAACCCCAGAGGAGGGTCGAGGTTGGTGGATAGGCAACACAAACGAATTCAATAGCGGTGGAAACTGGGCGAAGATCACAACTCCTCAAGACTACGAGAGGGTACACAAAATCGACGTTCCGCCACTACACGAGATCGAGCCAAATGCCACAATGATTAACCAAGATGGCAAACCCGTATATGT
>JAWXSU010000085.1:0-7689 GCA_044434245.1 Rikenellaceae bacterium
AATACGTCAAGGCTCTCGATCTCAGATGGGCTCAATCCCGGGTCTCCATCATATGGTACTCCGTCGACTACATATAGTGGATCGTTACTACCATTGATTGATGATATACCACGAATCTGGATATTTGCACTTGCTCCCGGCTGTCCCGAACTAGACTGTACGTTTACTCCAGCGATCTGACCCTGTAGTGCACTTCCCACATCCGATGTTACAAAATTGCTGATATCATCAGATGTCAAACGTGCAACCGCTCCAGTAACCTCTTTTTTACGCATAGTACCATAACCGACAACGACAACATCTTCGATCTGCTCTGTCTGCTCTGCGAGCTCTACTATGTAATTAGTTTGCGAGCTCTGTAGCTCTATCGCTTGCTCTTGGTATCCAAGATAGCTAACTCTTAGTGTACCAGTTGCTGGAACACTCATTTGGAAATTACCATCAATATCGGTAACTGTTCCACGTGTTGACCCCTCCAACATAACAGTTGCGCCAATGATTGATGAACCATCATTTAGAGAGGTTACCTTACCTGTAATGTTATTTTGTGCATAGCTGACACCACAATTTAGTGTCAATAGGAATACCCAAAACGCAAATAACAGATGTTTTAAGTCTGGCAAATATTTTCTTCTCATTTCAGATTAAATAATTAGGTTAATAAATGTTTAGATTTCTCAACTCTATTCACCACTTTTGGTTAGAGTTGGTGATTAATTTTTCTTAAATGCTCTAAAGGCAAATAATACGTTGATAAGTACAGCGTGTACCCATACAACCTCTAAGGCGATTGTCTCTTTGCTTCTGTTTTGTCTTTTTGTCTGTTTTTAGTTATTTATGTTGTTTAGTTAATTTAGTGTCGTTTTATCTCCCCGAGCTAAGGATACGGAAACAAATTTAATATTATATTATTATTAAATAGGTTAGGATAAAGACGCAAAATAGGTGGCAAACGAGACCTGTTCTCATTTGCCACCTATTATAGTTCTCATTTGTAGCCGTATGGTAACCCCTTGTGATAGATTACATAGCGATACAATATAAATCCACTGCATTAAAGCTGTCACACAATACAAAAAAAGAGACTACCTATTATCTGGTAGTCTCTTTTTTTTTGCTATATAGCAACCGCTCTATCGGATCGAGTTCATACGAACACTAGCTTTGATAAGTGCCAAGGCACGAATTCTACTCACCTCAATCTCTTTATCAGCGTGGTGCTGATTTTGGCTTACTAGGCGTATGCAATTCTCACTCTCACTCTTCTGGATATACTTCACAGTAACATACTCTTCGCCATCGAGGTCGATTGAGAGAAGATACATATCGCCCCAGAAAATATCAGTAATATCTGAGATTTGTTTGTAGAGAACAATATCACCACTCTTAAGAAGTGGATACATAGAGTCACCTACGATATATATCGCACCATCGCACTTAGGCAGATTGGGGATATGTATAAAATTAACTGGCTTTGCGCCATTAGGGTTTGTGAATAGAGGCACTAACCCTGCAGTTCCCTCGATAGAGTATAATGGTACACTCTGCAATGGAACCGCTGAATCTGTTCGAAGCATAAACTTTTTGAGATCAGGCTCTGCGCTAAACATGTTACCCTTACCAGTCTCAACCCACTCTGCATTAACATTAAATTCCTGAACCAAGATGTTTAGGTTTCGAGATGAGAGTCCTGCTTTGCCCGTTTCGATCATTGAAAGGGCTGCTTTACCCACTCCAAGTCGCTGTGCAAGCTGCTCTTGAGTCATCTCAAGTTTTTTGCGTATTTGTCTAAATCTTTCGTTTACCATCGTCTTACTAACTAAAAATGTTTAAAAATTTTGATTCTGCTATTGATTTGTTAAATTTTTGACATTATATTTGTCCCCACAAAGATAACACTTTTCTTTGACAAAACAATTATAAATAGGACTAAAAAACAAATTATGTTCCAAATTACATCAAATGCATACAATTGCCTTGCTCAAAAATTGTTGGATAGCATCAATCCTACAACTATATTTTCTGGTGCAATTGAAATTTTTATTGATGAAGTTGAAATTCGCTTCATTGCTACTATAATTCCATTTTATACTCGAGAGTACTATTCCGAGGGGGTCGTTGAAGTTCTTCACGACATCGTACCTGTGTGGTGGGAGCTCCATACCACTACACAAGATGGTGAGGTGATGAACGATTTCGACTTTGAAACTTTTAAATATTTAACATGTCAACAATAACAGAACAAACAGAGACAAAAAAGGCCAATATTGGAAATAATGACATTCATTCTGAGTGTTCAAATGAGTTAAATACAAAAAAAGCGCCAAAAATCAAAAAAGATTCTTTACAAACCAAATCAACAACTATAAAAAAGAGAAAATTAACAAAACCAACAACCTCTATAACGAATGATGATAAAGCATTATTGTATGATAAAGAAAATTTATCAGAAAAAACTAATATTTTTGAAATAGATGAGTCAAGGAATACGACAATAAATAACTCAACACCCTCCTTTTCTGAGTTTGCAAAACATGTCTATCCTGTGGTTGAGTTTGAAGAGTTTCACTCTATCTATTATCGTCTGCTTGAGGCATTTGCATATGGGAAGATAAAAAAGCTAATCGTTACAATGCCTCCGCAACATGGGAAAAGTCTTGGGGCTACAACTCTGTTACCAGCATATATGCTCGGGCTTAACCCCGATCTTCGAGTGGCTATCGCATCATATTCAGCCTCATTGGCATCAAAATTTAATCGTAGAGTACAGCGAATTCTTGAGTCGAAGGAGTATAATGAGTTATTCCCATCTACCACAATAAAGATCGGCTCGAAACCACCAAACTACATCCGAACCAGCGAAGAGGTGGAGATCGTAAATAGTCAAGGTTCTTTGTTGTCGGTGGGTCGTGAAGGTGCACTTACGGGTAATCGTGTAGATTGCTTTATCCTTGATGACCTATATAAAGATGCTATGGAGGCTAACTCTCCACTTGTGCGAGAGAATTGTTTGGAGTGGTATACATCGGTCGTAAAGACTCGCATGCATAATAGTTCGAGTGAATTGATCGTCTTTACTCGTTGGCATGAGGAGGATCTCATTGGCACACTAATCGAGCGTGAGCCATTTGAAATTTTCACCTCGTTTGATCAGTTGGAAGAGCTCTCGCCAAAAGAGTGGTTATACCTCAACTTTGAGGCTATAAAGACTACCCCTCCATCAGTGATCGATCCACGTAATGTCGGAGAAGCTTTATGGGAGTCACAGCAGAGTTTAGAGCTTTTGACTCAGAAGCGATCTCTCGACTCACTGCGATTTGAGTGCATGTACCAAGGCAACCCTTCGACTAAAGAGGGATTATTATATGGTGATAATTTTCAGGAGTATGATCAATTGCCAGAGGTGATCCTAAGGCGTGAAAACTACACCGATACAGCTGACATGGGTGATGATTACCTCTGTTCGATCTGCTATGTTGTTGGTCGTGACTCACTTATATATATTACAGATGTAGTCTACACACGTGAACCGATGGAGGTGAGTGAACCATTGGTGGCCGGTATGTTACGTCGAGATGGATGTAGTCGAGCCGTTATCGAGAGTAATAACGGTGGGCGAGGCTTTGCACGAGCTGTTCAGCAATTAGCTCCAGAGATTAAGGTAGAGTGGTTTCATCAGAGTGGGAATAAACAGGCTCGAATACTCTCTAATTCAGCTACTGTGCTTCATCGACTACGCTTTCCTCAGATGTGGCAGCAGCGGTGGTGTGAGTTAGCTGCACATCTGACCACATATCGTCGGAACTATCGTGCTAATAGGTGGCACGATGCAGCTGATGTTATAACGGGTGTTATTGAGCGAAATGGAATGACAAAATCTAAGTCGTTAACCAAATTTTTGTAGATTGTAAAAAAGAGGTTGCCCACTCTGAAAGGGTAACCTCTTTTTATCTCTCTAGCTCATGATTTGATCTAATAATAGTAGATATAAATCCTCTTTACGTCGCATTTCAATTGCGGTATCCGGCTCCTTATCACCCTGACCACAAAGATGCAAAACCCCATGGACTAATATTCTATGCATCTCACGTAGAGGAGTTGCATCATATAGTTTCGCATTGTCTGCAACTGTCTCAACATCAATATATAACTCACCAGCAACTGTTTTCGATACCTCCAAATCGCTATCATCAAAAGTGATAATATCAGTAAAATAGTCGTGTTGCAAAAACTCCTTATTCATAGCTAGGAGTCGCTCTGCCGAACAGAATATAACCCCAAGATCTGTTAATTTAAACCCCTCTGCTTCAGCAACTTCTCGAAGCCAACGATTTATAATACGACGTTGCGTAAATTTATAATTACACCCATCGTGGAAATAACTAATAGCCATACGACTCTACTTTTTAAAACAACTTGCGGCACTTATCTTCTCACTCGTAGATGGTGGATAAATTCCGAATACAATCTTATACTCACTCTGCATTGTGATAATATCTACAGCAGCTCCAATCACCCCTATCTGAGCACCTTTTGCAACTGTTTGACCCTTTACGACCGAGACTGAATAGAGACCTGCATATGATGTAATATACTCTCCATGAGCAATATAAATATCATACTTTCCAGTTATTCTATTCGATTTAATATCTACAACCTTACCCTCATAAATCGAGATGATCTTCGCTCCTTCAGGACCCAAAATCTCCGCCATATTCTCTTTATACTGCTTCACTCGACCACCTACAACTGGCAAATTCAGGTTTGATGTTGATGGTTTAAATGTTGCTCCAGTCGTATTTCCTTTAACTAATTTTTGAAGATCAGCAATAGCTGAGTCCAACTTGCGCTGCTGTAACTCTTTCTCTTGAAGTGCCTTACGCTCCTTTGCACCCATCGCTTTCACGTTTGCTCTAGCGCTATTAACATCGCTCTGAAGACGCTTCTTCTGTACCGTAAGGTCGTTAATCACCTTATCATGTTCCAACTTGCGATCAACCAAAATCTGACGCTGATTCTCTAACTCCACAGCTAGGGAGTCAATTAGCTCAATCCTCTGCTCACGAAGTTGAGCTACAGCCCTCATATTAGCCACCTTACGTGCCATATCTTGAAAATCCTTGGCACTAAATAGGTATGTCATCAGATTATGGTTATTATAACTTCGATACGCCTCACGCACCATCTGCGCATAGTGGCTACGCTCCTCGCTTAATCTCTCTGTCAACACTGTTGCCTGCTCATCTGCATCTGCAATCTCAGCTCGAAGGGTCACCTCCTCACTTCGCTGTGCAGCAAGAAGTCGATTACGAGCCTCCACTTGTCTGGCTAAACTACTCGCAGTCTGTTCGTGTGCCGCACGACTCTTTCGCAGTGACTCTATTTCACGCTCACCAGCAGCGACCTGATTTTTAAGGCTCTCTATTAAGCTCTTCTGTTTATCAATCTTATCATCAGCATGTACAACTCCAAAAACAAAAAAAGATATCAGAAATGTTATTATGACAGTGCGCAGTTTCATCACTCCTCAGATTTTTTATCTCCCTTATCTTGTTTCTTCAACGTTTCAGCGGCAGCACGACGACTCATATCCACCTGCTCTTCCGTCATACCCCACTCCAAAGCTTTGCCCCAATAGTGGTTTGCTAATGTTGACTCACCTAGCACCGCCAAAATTTCGCCAAAATGAAGCGCAATCTCTCCATTCTGTGTCGTATCAAACGATATAGCTCTACGCATATTCACCTTCGCATCTTCATAACGCCCTAGTCGATAAAGAATCCATGCATAGGTATCAATAAACGTGGGATTACCCTCAAAAAGCGCTGTTGCACGCTCCGCCATATCTAACGCCTTATTCAAATCACCACCATATTCACACACAAAATAGGCGTAATTATTTAAAACCATTGCGTTATCAGGCGAATATTTAAGCGCATTATCATAAGCTCTATAACTCTGCTTCACCCTCTGTTTAAAGATCTTCTTATTATCCTTATTCTCGAGTGCCACCTGATGGTGTAGATCTCCAATAATGCCCCACATTGAGCTACTTAACGAATCTGAAGCTCCACTTAGGTAGCCTTCATAAAGCTCAATTGCCTCATCATACCTCTTTTGTGATGAGAGTGTAAATGCCCACTCATACTTCAAATCTTGCTCCTCTGGGAACTTAACCATTGCACGATTTAGGTAGAACTCAACCGAATCTATACGCTCTTTAAAACGCTCTATATCTATCACTGTGCGATATGTCTTGAGACTCGGTGGCTCAACGTCAAGATGATTTTTAAGCAACATCAACGCCTCATCCAACATTCCCATCGCAATAAGATGCCTCGACTGCATCTCCACAATAAGGTCATTATTAGGATATTGAATAATTAATGATGTTATCAACGAACCAATTGAGATATATTCACGACGATACAACTCTTTGTTATCAATCATCTCTTGAACCAATTGAATCTTTCCCGCCTCATCTATCTCGCCACTCTTTAAGATCTGTTTAAGCAGAGCGATATAACCGACATTATCCCCTTTCTCTTGCAGAAAATCACCCATCGACACCAAGGTCTCCAACTTCATCGAATCTATCGCTAAAGCAGCATTATATTCGACAAGAGCCAAAGAGTCTCGCTTCAAATCTCGATATAGCTCCGCCAACTCTATGCGACCCTCTATTGAATATGGCTCCTGTGCAACCCTATTGCGTGCATCATTCACCACCATATCCACCTGATTATTAGAGAGTAATATCTGTCGCTTTAAATTCACCAAATATGGATTTCGCCCCACCTTAACCTCTGCAGAATCCAACAATCTAACAGCCTCCATCGGACGCTTTTGCTGATTATGAAGGATTGCCAATATTCGATATGCATTGATATCTCTAGGTTGCAATAGAATCAGTTTCTCATAGAGTAGTTGCGCCTCATCAAACCGTTCCAACATCGCTGCACTCTGAGCATAAGAACTTAGATACCAAGTATTTGCAGTATCATATTTATACGCATTACGAGCGTGAATATACGCCGAATCAGCAGATTTATACATCTGCATTTGAGCCAAAGTATAGTGAGCTGGAGCATATGTCGAATCACTCTCTATGGCACGCTCCAACAACTCTCGTGCACCCTTAAGATCACTAAATAGTCGCAGTTTTTTGACTCCATCGGTAGTATAAGTCACTGCCTCCGAGATCGCCAAACAATCTCCGGATTCACTATACTCATCAACTTTAGGCTGCCCCATCACACATGTGATACAGAGAAGCGATAATACTACTATAGTGAGCCAATTACGCATTTATAACGCTTTATCAAATTGATTTAAGAAACGTACATCATTTTCGAAGTACAAGCGCAAATCCTTAACGCCATACATCAACATAGCCATACGCTCAACTCCCATACCAAAAGCGAAACCGCTATACTTGGTAGAGTCAATTCCATTCGCCTCCAAGACATTCGGATCGACCATTCCACAACCCATAATCTCTAACCAACCTGTACCTTTGCAGACATTACAACCCTTTCCGCCACACAAATTACACGAAACATCCACCTCTGCCGAAGGCTCCGTGAATGGGAAGTATGAAGGACGCATACGTATGGTAGCACTCTCTCCAAAAAGTTCTTTAGCAAAGTACAAAATCGACTGCTTCATATCTGCAAACGAGACACCCTC
>JAWXSU010000086.1:0-7636 GCA_044434245.1 Rikenellaceae bacterium
CGTGTGCTCTTCCGAGCTCCTCTATCGGCGATGAAGGTTGCTGGCAACCCTACAATGTTGGAGGGATTTAATCTGTCGAGCGTTAGTTTCCAAGATATGTTGTTTGGTTCGATACCCGGTTCTTTGGGTGAGGTAGCGTCGCTCATGTTGATATTGGGTGGAGTTTACCTTTTGTGGCGTAAGGTTATATCGTGGCATATCCCAGTTGCAGTATTGGGTTCTATGGCGGTTGTTGCGGCATTGTATGCAGCAGCATCGGGTTATGTAAATGTCGAGATACCAGCATTTTCTTTGTTCCATATTTTGGCAGGAGGAGCATTGTTGGGTGCGATATTCATGGCGACAGATTACTCGTCGTCACCAATGACACACACGGCAATGTTGATATATGGAGTCGGGATTGGAGTTATCACGATGTTTATTCGTCTGTGGGGAGCCTATCCGGAGGGAATGTCATTTGCTATTTTGATTATGAATAGCTGTGTGCCACTTCTAAATAAGTATATTAAACCGAAGCGATTTGGCTTATCAAAATAGGGAATAGTTATGAAGAGCAGTTTAAAAAATATGATAATCTCGCTGTTGGGTATCACGATGGTCGCTTCGGCAGGTGTCGGAGTAGTCTATCAAGTCACAGCAGAGCCTATCGCACAAGCAGCCATAGCGGCAACAAATGCAGCACTTGCAGAGGTGCTACCAACTTTTGACGACACGTCGCTAAAGAGTCTCACCATTGACGATATGCCTATTGACCTCTACACCGCAAAGAAGAGTGGAGATGTTGTGGGTTATGCGGTGAAGAGTATGACAAAGAGTGGTTTCAATGGAGTCATAACCCTAATGGTTGGATTGACTACAGAGGGTAAAGTTGTCAATGTCAGCGTTTTGAGTCATGCGGAGACTCCAGGTCTCGGAACAAAAATGATGGATGATGGAAACCCATTGTTGGGAGGAATTCAAGGCAAAAAGTTAGAGAAACTAGACCTTAGAGTCAAGAAAGATGGAGGAGATGTTGATGCGCTAACGGCGGCAACAATCACCTCACGAGCATATTTGGATGCGATCCAGAGAGCACAAAAGGCGTATGATTTAGCTAAGGGAGGAGCAGCAAATGAATAAGATGAAAATTGTACTTGATGGAATAATCAAGAATAACCCAGTCTTTGTATTGGTGTTGGGAATGTGTCCTACGTTGGGAACTACCACCTCTGCGGCAAATGGACTCGGAATGGGAGCGGCGACGATGGTGGTTCTTATCATGTCGAACTTTGTGATCTCGCTTATCAAAAATTTGATACCCGATAAGGTTCGCATTCCAGCATTTATTGTGGTGATAGCGTCGTTTGTGACAATCATACAGATGTTGATGCAGGCTTACATGCCATCGCTATATGCAAGTTTAGGTGTCTTTATTCCACTTATCGTTGTGAACTGTGTAATCTTGGGTCGTGCGGAGGCTTTTGCTTCAAAGAATAACCCCTTTGATTCGATTCTCGACGGTGTAGGAGTAGGTTTGGGTTTTGTTTTGGCATTGACTCTTTTGGGTGGAACGCGCGAGATTTTGGGTAGTGGAGCAATTTTTGGTCTGCCTCTCGGATTTAAAGATAATGCACCATTGATCTTTGTATTGGCACCAGGAGCATTTTTTGCGTTGGGTTACCTTATTGTATTGTTCAACAAATTCTTTAAGAAGTAGGTTATGGAACTTTCATATTTTGCAATTATAATTGGCGCAATATTTGTCAACAATGTTGTCTTAGCGCAGTTTTTGGGTATCTGCCCATTTTTGGGAGTTTCGTCGAAGGTCGATACCTCGATGGGTATGGGTGCTGCGGTGACATTTGTTATGGCTATCGCATCTATCGTGGCGTGGTTGATCCAAACATATATCCTTGTACCTTTGGATATTGTTTATATGCAGACTATCGTCTTTATATTGGTGATCGCCTCGTTGGTACAGATGGTTGAGATTATCCTTAAAAAGGTGTCGCCAGTATTGTATCAAGCGTTGGGTATATTTTTGCCTCTTATCACCACAAACTGTGCGGTGTTGGGAGTGGCGATTTTGATGATCCAAAAGGAGTTTTCATTACTCCAAAGTGTTGTATATTCGGTATCTACAGCGGCAGGTTTCGCACTAGCTTTGGTGCTCTTTGCGGGACTTCGTGAGAGATTGGATTTCGAAGAGATGCCAAATGCTTTTAAGGGGGTGCCTATTGCACTTATAACGGCAGGTATCTTGGCGATGGCGTTTATGGGATTCTCGGGTCTGGTGTAAAGTAAAATTATGGCGATGTTGGCTTGGTTGGTAATATTTGGTTTAATCCTCGTGGGGCTTATCTTCATGTTAGTTGAGATGTTGTTGCTCCCGGGGATCACTATCGGTGCACTGCTTTCGGTGGCGAGTTTTATTGGTGCGATATATGTTGCATTTGATGCGCTGGGTGTCGTGGCAGGTATTACGACTATCGCAATCTCGATATTGTCATCAGTGGTCGCTTTTTTCTGGGCTATAAGGACAGGGGTGTGGCGTAGGCTATCGCTCAAAGAGCAGGTTTCGAGTAGTTCATCATCTTCGCCATCGGAGTTGTTGCCCTTGGGGAGTCGAGGTGTTGCTTTGTCGAGATTAGCTCCGATGGGTAGTGCAAGATTTGGTACGACGATAATCGAGGCAAAATCGCTGGAGTCGTTTGTCGATCCTAAATGTGAAGTGGAGGTTGTTGGTTACGACAATGCCGCTGTGATTGTTAAACCAATAAAAAAATAAAATTATGGATACTATTTTTGGAGAGTTCTCGATTGTGATTTTAGCTCTTTTGTGCCTTATTCCGCTGTGGATTTTATTCTACTATGTCCCTATGGGATTGTGGTTCTCGGCGCAGGTTTCGGGGGTTCGAATCAGTTTGTTGCAACTTATACTTATGCGTTGGCGTAAAGTTCCACCATCAACTATCGTATCGTCAATGATCGAGAGTACAAAGGCGGGTTTGTCGCTAGATGCCAACGAGTTGGAGGCGCACTACCTGGCGGGAGGTAATGTTACAAATGTTGTGCATGCACTCGTGTCGGCTCAAAAGGCAAATATAACTCTTGATTTTCAGATGGCAACAGCTATCGACCTTGCAGGACGTGATGTTTTTGAGGCGGTGCAGATGTCAGTAAACCCGAAAGTTATAAATACGCCACCAGTTGCTGCAGTTGCAAAGGATGGAATTCAGCTCATCGCAAAGGCTCGTGTTACGGTGCGTGCTAACATTAAGCAACTCGTGGGAGGTGCAGGCGAAGAGACTATTTTGGCACGTGTGGGCGAGGGTATTGTGTCATCTATAGGTTCTGCCGGAAGCCACAAAATAGTTCTCGAAAATCCAGATTCTATATCACGAGTTGTGTTAGAGAAGGGGCTCGATGCAGGTACTGCGTATGAGATTCTCTCGATCGATATTGCAGATATTGATGTTGGTAAAAATATCGGAGCACAGTTGCAGATGGATCAAGCTCAGGCAGATAAGAATATCGCACAAGCAAAGGCTGAGGAGCGTCGTGCTATGGCGGTAGCATTGGAGCAAGAGAATAAAGCTAAGGCGGAGGATGCTCGTGCAAAAGTTATATTGGCGGAGGCAGAGGTGCCATTAGCGATGGCGGAGGCGTTTCGTTCGGGAAATCTTGGGATTATGGATTATTACAAGATGAAAAATGTTATAGCTGACACCTCTATGCGAGAGAGTATTGCATCTCCAGATCATAGATAAAAGTTGAGTATCTCCTGCGGAGCTTTGGGTAGAGGAGTAGATGGCTTTATATTCCAAAACTGACGTTTTAAAATAAGGATAGTCAATATTTTGGGTTTGAATAGTTTCGACCAAAATATTGACTATCCTTATTTTGCCACAAAAAAAAGAGCATTTCCCAAAGGAAACACTCTTTAAAATGTAGTCTGTAAAATTACTTACGAACTATACGACGCTCTTTGATACGAGCCTTCTTACCTGTAAGCTCACGGAAGTAGTAGATACGAGCACGGCGAACAACACCATACTTGTTAACCTCGATCTTCTCGATGTGAGGAGAGTAAAGAGGGAAGATACGCTCCACGCCGATACCGTTAGACATCTTGCGGATTGTAAACATCTTAGTTCTGTCAGTACCCTTGATCTGGATAACCACACCACGGAAAGATTGAAGACGCTCCTTAGAACCCTCGACAATTTTGTAAGTTACGGTGATAGTATCACCAGCTTGGAATGATGGGATGTCTGCGTCAGACTTGCTCCACATCTGCTCGTTTACGAGCTTAATCAATGCATCTTTGCTCATTGCTGCAATAAATTGTAAAAGTTTTGATGCACAACATTATCGCTGCATCGGCGGCTACCATAATGAGGAACACCTCACTAATCCTGGCAGTTTAGGTGTGTGGAGTCTCCACGAACCTTAGCCTATTTGCGCCAACACCCAATATAAGAGGTTGTTTCACCATCCTCGAAAGGACGTGCAAAGATACAAAAAAAATGATAATTTAATCTTTTGTGCAGCTTTTTTTTCGAAAAAAAGCTATCTTTGTCATATAATAAAAAATAGAAGGATGGATTCTCAGCGATTAATTTTGGTGACCAACGACGATGGTGTCGAGGCGAGAGGTATAGCGGCATTGGTGGATGTTGCTCGAAAATTTGGACGTGTAGTGGTGGTTGCTCCCAAAACTCCGCAGAGTGGTATGAGTCAAGCCATAACATCTGCAACGCCACTCTTTTTCGAGAGCGTAAGGCGTGAGGAGGGGGTTGAGATCTATTCACTTAGTGGCACGCCAGTGGACTGTGTGAAGTTTGCAACCGACCATTTGTTGAAAGATGAGAGGGTTGATTTAATTTTGTCGGGTATAAATCATGGAACAAATGCGGGTCCAAATGTGTTATACTCGGGAACGATGGGGGCGGCTATAGAGGGGCATTTTTATGCTCCTTCGATTGGGTTTTCGTTGGATAACCACTCTGCTGATGCGGATTTCACACCATCCAAAATATATGTGGAGCGGATCATAGCACAAGTTTTGCAGCGTAACTCTGCGGAGCCACTGTGTTTGAATGTCAACATTCCAGATTTGCCGCTCGATATGATAAAGGGAATTAAGAGTTGTCGTCAAAATAGAGGTTTTTGGCGAGAGGAGTTCTACGAGAGAAAAGATCCCCGAGGTAGGGAGTACTATTGGCTCACTGGACGATTCATCAATACGGAGGAGATACCCACCGATAGCGACATTGCCGCAATGGAGAGTGGATATGTGGCAGTAGTGCCGGTGAAGGTTGATATGACGGATTATGAGATGATGGGCGAGATGTCACGAATTTTTGAATAGAGTATGGTCTACACAAAAATATTTTTGATCTTGACGATAGTGTTGCAAAGTGTTGCGACACTGTTTGCTGTGCGACTTATTCGGACAACAAAATACAATGCGATCTGGATACTTTTCATTGTGGGTTTTTCGGTGTTATCGGTGGAGAGATATTTTCAGGTTATGGAGCTCAATGGCATCGAGGTGTCTCGACGTATATTTATATGGTCGGGAATTGTGGCATCTGTAGGGTTGTCCATAGGGGTGATGTATGCTCATAAACTTATATCATATATAGATCGTTTGAATCGGCAACGTCAGATGGTGTCGAGGCGAATACTTTCAGCGGTGTTGAGAACCGAGGAGAGGTCTCGTTCACGATACTCCAAGGAGTTGCATGATGGGTTGGGTCCACTGTTGTCGAGTGCAAAGATGTCGCTTTCGGCACTCGATGAGGAGATGTCGCTCAGCGAGAAACGAGAAATAATTGGAAATACAACATATGTGATAGATGAGGCGATCCGTGCTCTTAGGGAGATTTCTAATAACCTCTCTCCGCACGTGTTGTCAGATTTCGGGTTGAAAAGAGCGGTGCAAAACTTCATTAAAACAGCTGTTGCATCGCACCCAATCGCCATTGATTTTGCGACAAATATCAATAAATCACGCTATGATACCGATATCGAGGTGATTTTCTATCGTGTGATCTGCGAGTTGATAAACAATTCACTCAAACATGCATCGTGCAACGAGATAAAACTATCATTGCAAAAGAGCGACACATGGTTGCGATTGGAGTATAGCGACAATGGACGAGGTTTTAATCCCACGGCGGTGATGGATTTTGGGATGGGATTGTCAAATATGACCTCACGAATAAACTCTTTGGGGGGTAGTATTGTGATTGAAAGTGCTCCGGGGAGAGGGATGTCTGCTGTGGCACAACTATCAATGCAAGAGGTGTTACCAAACCCAATAAAAAAGAAGAAAAACCGATTGCGATATGGAAAAGCTAAGGGTAATATTAGTTGATGACCACACTCTTTTTAGGGGTGGGCTTCGAGGTTTGCTGGAGAGGCAGGGTGTTGATGTTGTCGCTGAGGCATCCAATGGAGAGGAGTTTTTGGCACTATTAGAGACGACGCCTGTGGATGTAGTTTTTATGGATTTTGCAATGGAGCCAATATCGGGGGATGAGGCGACACGTCAGGCATTGGAGCGTTGTCCCGAATTGAAGGTTATCACGCTGTCGATGTTTGGAGAGGAGAGTTACTATACCCGAATGGTGACAGCTGGAGCTAGAGGATTTTTGTTGAAGAACTCCGATATTCGAGAGGTTCTCCACGCATTGACATGTGTCGCACAGGGTGGGGAGTATTTCAGCGAAGAGCTCTTGGAGTCGCTCACAGAGAATATGTATCCAGCTAATATTCAATCTCTAGCGGAGGATCATCTTTCGGGTCGTGAGATGGAGATATTGGTTGCGGTATGTCGTGGTTTGAGCAATCAAGAGATTGCAGATGAATTGTTTATATCGAAGAGGACGGTCGATAAACATCGTGCTAATATCATGGATAAGACAGGGTGTAAGAATACAGCGAGTTTGGTGATATATGCCATAAAAAATCAGTTGGTTGATTTTTAGTTTTGTCGATAGAGTAAGGGTTGTATGGTGCGCAGAGGTGATAAATAGTAGTTTGCGCAATAAAATCTTAAATAAGGTGTTAAAAATTGGTGAAATTAGGAATAATTGTATAACTTTGTTTTTGGTGCGTGTTTGAGAGAAGAGTTTTATGTGAGGGTGTGATGCAATGATGATTTGTTGTCTATTTGATTTAAACCAAAAAATTATAAATAAATTAAACCTAAAACCACTATGAAGAGAATTTTATCTATCTTTATCGCATCTGTTGCGATAGCTCTTTGCTCGGTAGGCTGCGAAACCAGCGGCGATCTAGATGACTATACCCCTCCTGGGTTTAGTGATGGCAGTTCAGAGTATGCTCCAATTATCACCGCAGTGAAACCCGGATATGAAAGAGCAGTTGTCGAATGGGTGTTAAACAATGAGGAGAACACGGAGGTTGAATACTGCTATTTGTATTGTGGCTCAGAAGTTAAGGAGTACAAAGTGTCGGATGTTTACGATGCCTCGACGAATGTGTGCCGTGATACATTATCTCTTAGCGAAGGTAGCTATACTTTGTATCTTAAGAGTATGGATACGGACAAAAACCTTACGGGTGCAGGGCAATCTGTTATTACTTATATCTATGGTGAGTCGTATGTTGCAGATTTGTCGGA
>JAWXSU010000087.1:0-7583 GCA_044434245.1 Rikenellaceae bacterium
AGAATAGACGACTCTCAAACATCTTCTGATGTATCAACACCGACCCTTTCGCCTGTGTCGCCACAACCAAAAATATAGATAACAAATCGGGTGTTAGTCCCGGCCATGGGGCATCGGCTATGGTCAATATCGAGCCATCGATGTATGAGTCGATACTATAGTGCTCCTGCGCTGGCACATAAATATCATCTCCTCTCTGTTCAAACCTTATACCGAGACGAGCCATCTGTGAGGGTATAATACCCAGATTTTCGAACGACACATTTTTGATTGTGATCTGCGAATTTGTCATCGCCGCCAATCCAATAAAGCTACCCACCTCAATCATGTCGGGCAACATTCGATGCTCCGTGCCACCCAGTGAATCTACACCGTCGATAACGAGAAGGTTCGATGCTATTCCCGAAATTTTAGCTCCCATACGGTTGAGCATCTTGCAAAGCTGTTGAAGATATGGTTCACACGCAGCATTATATATCGTCGTGCGTCCTTTTGCCAACACCGCCGCCATTACGATATTTGCAGTTCCCGTGACAGATGCTTCATCGAGAAGCATATAGCAGCCCGTAAGTCCTCCATTTGCCTCAACCGTAAAAAACTCCTCTCCGGCATCGAAATTAAACTCTGCACCAAGTTTCTGGAATCCGATAAAGTGTGTATCTAGACGTCGACGCCCGATCTTGTCACCTCCCGGTTTGGGAATATATCCCACACCAAAACGTGCAAGCAGCGGTCCAATCATCATTACCGAACCACGGAGTCGAGTGCAACGTTTACTGTAATCTTCACTGCGAAGATACTCCAAATCAATATTCTCTGCACAGAAAGAGTAGCATTCGTCGCTAAATTTTTCGACCTCGACCCCCATCGCTTGTAGGAGATCTATGAGTTGTAGCACATCCAAAATTTGAGGGATGTTGTCAATTACAATCTTCTCGGCAGAGAGAAGAGTTGCACATATAATTTGAAGAGCCTCATTCTTAGCCCCTTGAGGTGTGATTTCGCCACTGAGTTTGTGACCACCCTCGACTTTAAATATTGCCATACGTTTCTGTTTTTTATTCGTATGTAAAGATAATAATTTTCCCATGAAATTTCATGATTTTCACCATTAACTCCCTTTATTTACTTTTTTTGTGATTATTTTGTAGAAATATTTTTATACTACGATTTTTTATCATATCTTTGCACTCCGTTACATGGGTACATATATAGAAAATTAAAAACAAAAACATAGTAGAACAATGGCAACTAAAAGAACTTACCAGCCTTCTCGCAGAAAGCGTATCAACAAGCACGGTTTCCGCCTCAGAATGTCAACAGCTAACGGTCGCAAGGTACTTGCTGCACGTCGTGCTAAGGGTCGCAAGAAACTTACTGTATCTTGTGAGTCAACATTCAAGTATGCTTAATTAAAAGCATAAGGCTTAAGACAAAGGACGATCCCTCACAGGATCGTCCTTTTTTCATCTTCTGGAGTTCAATCATTAACTCCTAATAACGTCTATAGATTGAATCTCTCCCAAATAGTTGTCAATCACCTCGTCAACATCGGTCTGAGTACGGAGAGTCTATGCGGATAGGGTTGTTGCGACACCAACAACTTTTGCTACCTTTGCACTACGTGCTGCTCGAATTCCAAACTTCGCATCTTCGAAGATTACACACTCCTCAGCTTTGAGCCCTAGCTTTGAGATTGCTGTGAGGTAGATCTCCGGATCTGGCTTGCATTTAGTCACCAACTCCTCATAAACGAGAGCATCAAAATACTCCTCAATACCACACGCTCGAAGCACAAATTCAACATTTAGCTTACATCCGGATGATCCGACCGCAATCTTCAGCCCCCTCTCCTTTAGGGATTTTAATAGATCTTCGAGACCCTCTACTGGTTTAATCACCGGTGCATATATCTCACGATACAAAGCCTCCTTTTCGTACGCCAACGCCGCTATTCCCTTCTGCTCGATCACCTCGGCTGGAAATACCTCTCTCATGATTTCGTCGTTTCCCATGCCCGAACATCGGTCAATGATCTCTCGCAATCCCGTGATGTTGTACTGTGCACAATATTGTGCAAATGCCTCCTGATGGATAGCCATATTGTCGACCAATACTCCATCCATATCAAAAATTACTCCTTTAACCATATTTTGTTGTGTTATTATTCTGCTTGTGAACTATACTCTTTAAGGATCTCATATGCACGACTCACCCCTAACTCCCCCGCTTTCGAGATATCTAAACACCCTTTACGAGTATCTTCCATATATATTTGCACAATACCCCTATTATAATAAGCCTCTGCAAATGAGGGGTATAACTCTATCGACTTCGTATACTCCTCATAGGCTTCTGGGTATTTACCGCTCTTCGCCAACAGATTTGCCTTATTGTAATATGCGTGCGCAAATGATGGATACAGCTCTATACATCTATCTAAATCAGCTATCGCCTCATCATAGTTATAGTTTCTCTGCGACACACCATTCTTTAATCTATTTGCGGGATCAGAATCTATTGAGATTCTCTGCGTAGAGTTATCCAGCGACGATATAAAATCTATCATCTCTGTTCGCACTGTGGCACGATTAAAATAGAAGAATGGATTTTCCGGGTTTATATCCTTAATTGCGAAATTTATAAATTGCAGCGATTTGGTATATTGCTTCATCAGTAGTTGAACAATCGAGCCATTAAATATGCTCTCCCAGCTATCGCCGCTAAGTGACGAAAGTGACGCAAGAGAGTCCGCCGAAAGGTTTGTTTGACGATGCGTAAGTTCTAAATTAACACTCTTCACACTCTCGATAAATGACTGCACACGCATCGCATAAAAATCTGAACGTTTGGCGGTTGTCATAGAATCGACATCCATAAGCGAAAACTTAAATAGAGGTATCAAAGCCAACTCTCCTCCCGCCTCACCCGACGACGTAATCTTCTCGAAACTACTTCCCGAAAGTTTGGTATCAAACGCTAGGAGTTTGTCAAATTGGTATGATGTATCTGCATAGATCGAATATGTGCTATCCTTAAGTTTTGAGCGATGCTCCTCTATCTTGCGCTCCGCAGTATCACGATCTCGTTTCGCCCCTGCATTATCTCGTTTGAGATAACGGATATTCGCTCGTGACATATATGCATTTGCGAAGTCGGGATACAAATCTATAGCTTTGGTGTAATCCGCCTCTGCCGCATCAATATCCCCGAGTCGAGAGAGAAGATTTGCTCTATAGAAAAAGACCAAAACATTAGATGGAGAGTAGTTTGCCACTACATTATAATCCTCCAACGCTCTATTATAATCACCTACTTGTGAGCGAATTATAGCTCTATTAAAATAACTCAGAGAGGATGTTGTATCTAGCTCTATAACTCGATCGAAATCTTTGAGTGCAAGAGTCGGACGTTTAGTATCGTTGTATATCAACGCACGATTGAAATATGAACGAATATGTGTCGAGTCGTATCGAATCGCCATATCGAAATCCGCCTCCGCCTCATCATACCTTTTTTGATACATGTATAGTGTACCACGACGATTGTAGCTATCAGGATTCTCTCGATTTGTCTTTACCGCTTGGTCAAAATTACAATATGCAGCAGTTGTGTCCCGTAAATTAAGGTAGCATATCGCTCGATTGATATAGGCATCTGCGACCTTATCCTCTTCGTGGATAAAAACATCGAAATCCTTAATCGCCGCCTCGTATTGTTGGTTGAGAAGACGCGTGACTCCTCTACTATAGTATGGGTTTGCAATATCGGGACGTAACTCTATGGCGTGTTCAAAATCCTCCAATGCGTCATTGTAATTACCCATACGTGAGCGAGTTATAGCTCTATATGTATAAGCTGTAGTAAACACAGGATTCTTCTCTATTGCGATCGAAAAATCAGCATCAGCACCGATAAAATCATTTAGATTATACTTTGCGATACCTCTCAAAAAATATGCATCATACACCTTATCGTTGACACTCAACAACATATTAAGCACCGAGATTGCTCCATGAAAGTCATCACGCATCATCTTCTGACGGCTAACCCAATAGAAATAATCTTGGTTGTATTGCGCACGCACCTCCCCCACACCCATCGTAAGTGCCGAGATAAAAAGTATAACCGCTGCAATAAACCTCCTCATTGTACGTAAAACGAATCTTTACCCCCTTTATTGTCTACCTCTACTCCTCGTATCCGAAACGACGGAGTGAACGGTCGCTATTGCGCCAATCATCCATCACCTTGACATGAAGTTGCAAGAATACCTTCTTGTCTAGGAACTTCTCCATATCTATACGAGCCTGTGTTCCAACACGTTTGAGCTTCTCCCCCTTGTGACCAATGATGATTCCCTTTTGAGAGTCACGAGCCACATATATCGTTGCCGATATTCTATCTATAGTGCTCTCCTCCTTATACTCCTCGATAGAAACCTCGCAGCAATATGGAATCTCCTTATCGTAATTTGTAAGAATCTTCTCTCGAATAATCTCCGTAGCAAAGAATCTGAGCGTTTTATCCGTGAGTGTATCTTTGGGATAGAATGGCTCACTCTCAGGAAGTTGCTCCACGATCATATCAAAGAGCCCCCCGATATTGAAATTCTCCTTCGCCGATGTTGGGACAATCCTCGCTTTGGGAAGTCTCTGCTTCCACTGTGCAACGAGCTCCTCCAACCCTTCGGGAGTTGTGAGATCTATCTTATTGATAACTAACAGAGTTGGGATATCACTTTTGGCAATCTTCTCGATAATATCCTCCGAACGATCACTCTTCTCGACAGTGTCTGTGACATATAGCAATACATCAGCATCCGAAATCGCTCCCGTCACAAACTTCATCATCGACTCCTGCAACTTGTAGTTTGGTTTGAGGATTCCTGGTGTGTCGGAGTATACGATTTGGAAATTATCCCCATTGACGATACCCATAATCCTATGGCGTGTAGTTTGCGCCTTAGATGTTATGATCGACAATCTCTCGCCTACGAGTGCATTCATAAGTGTTGACTTGCCGACATTTGGATTACCTATGATGTTGACAAAACCTGCTTGGTGTTTATTCATCTGCTATATTATTTTCTTCTAAATGGCATATTTGGCATCTTCGGCATCTTCATCTTACCACCTCCAGCTACCATCTTCATCATTTTGCGTGTCTCTTCGAATTGTTTCATGAGTTTGTTAACCTCTCCAATAGATGTTCCACTACCCTTTGCAATTCTCTCTCTGCGTTTTGCATTTATGATCTCTGGTTTCTCTCGCTCCTCGGGGGTCATCGATCCGATAATTGCCTCCACAGATTTGAATGCATTATCTGGGATTTCAACATCCTTCATCATCTTTCCCATACCTGGGATCATACCCGCCAAATCCTTGAGGTTACCCATCTTTTGGATCTGTGCGATCTGCTCCAAAAAGTCGTTAAAGTTGAATTGATTTTGGTATATCTTCTTCTTGAGTTTACGTGCCGACTCCTCGTCATATTGCTCTTGAGCTCTCTCTACAAGCGACACGACATCTCCCATACCCAAGATTCTATCTGCCATACGCTCAGGGTGGAAAGGTTGCAAAGCATCCATCTTCTCGCCACTGGAAATAAACTTCAAAGGTTTGTTAACAACCGATCGTATAGATATTGCGGCACCACCTCTTGTGTCACCATCCAACTTCGTGAGTACCACACCATCAAAGTCCAATCGAGAGTTAAACTCTTTGGCTGTATTCACAGCATCTTGTCCCGTCATAGAATCGACAACGAAGAGTGTCTCTGAAGGTTTCACCGCAGCTTTGAGTGCTGTGATCTCCACCATCATCGCCTCATCGACAGCCAAACGACCCGCCGTATCGACAATCACTGCGTTGAATCCATTTTGGCGACTATACACAATAGCATCTTGAGCAATCTCCACAGGGTTCATATTTCCCTCTTGAGTGTAGACCTCCACTCCAATCTGCTCCGCTAGAACCTTCAACTGGTCAATCGCCGCAGGACGATAGACGTCACACGCCACAAGCAACACCTTACGGTTTCTTTTTGCTTTGAGCATCGATGCCAACTTACCCGAGAAAGTTGTCTTTCCCGAACCTTGCAAACCAGCGATAAGGATCACCGCTGGTGTACCCTCCAACTTAATGTCGACACTTTCACCACCCATCAACTCTGCCAATTCGTCACGTACGATTTTGGTGAGCATATGACCCGGTTTTACAGCTTTGAGCACCTCAGCACCCATAGCCTTGGTCTTCACTTGGTCTGTGAATGATTTGGCTACTTTGTAGTTTACATCGGCATCAATAAGTGCACGTCTAATATCTTTGAGCGTTTCGGCGACATTAATCTCCGAAATGCGACCCTCTCCTTTGAGGATTTTGAATGATTTTTCGAGTTTATCTGTTAAATTTTCAAACATTTGTTTTATCTTTATTTTAAAGCACAAAGATAGTGATTATTTTTGACTATTTCAATTTAGCCATAAACTTCTCACGATCAACAATAAAACGGGTGTGAACACCTTCGCCAATCAATCCGTCATTGTCACGAGCACCGACATTAAGGGTGATTTTACGTCCCTCAACCTCCGTAACCACAGCTGTTGCGGTGATCTCCGCTCCCATAGCTGAGGCTTTAATATGCGATGCATTCATCTCCGTACCCACAGTCGTTGACCCTTGAGGTAGTGCTGCTGCCACGGCTTTCATCGCCGCATTCTCCATAAGTGCGATCATCGCTGGGGTTGCGAAAACCTCCAAATCTCCAGAACCCAATTTAAGTGCTGTATTCTCCTCATTCACTATTGTCGTGCTTTGTGCCGACATACCTTTTACTAACTCCATGATATTTAATTTGTTATATTACATAAAAAAGACATTGCAACATCTCTTTGATGTCGCAATGTCGTGTGAATTTAATACTCCTCTTCGTTGAAGAAGAAATCATCTTTTGATGGGTAATCAGGCCAAATATCCTCTACCGATTCATAAACTTCACCCTCATCCTCGATCTCTTGCAGGTTCTCCAAAACCTCAAGTGGTGCTCCCGAGCGAACGGCATAGTCAATAAGCTCATCTTTTGATGCTGGCCATGGTGCATCCTCCAATTTTGATGCTAGTTCTAGTGTCCAATACATAATTATAAATATTTACAGTTTTATCCCCTCTCTGCTCTCATTACCCCAACTTTAGTCGAAATATCGGAGGTTTGCAAATATATAATATAATTATTATTTATGACAATTTTTAACAACTTTTTTTGATAAAAAATTCTATGGAACCCACAAAATCTCTACAACACCAAATTTTTGAGTTAGCGTTCGACCCAGAACATACATATAATCTGATAATCTATTGAGATAGACAACACAATTTTCTGCAATGATATGCTCCATAGATGCAGCGATTGCTCTACGCTCCGCACGTCGACATACAGTTCTGCATACGTGGCAAAGCGATACTCTCACATCCCCTCCCGGAATTGTAAATTTATCGAGCGGTTTGAGCTCCTCTTGCATCTCATCTATCCTCTGCTCCAGATACTCCACCGCATCATTCGATATCTCGGGAAGTGTTTTGGCT
>JAWXSU010000088.1:0-7468 GCA_044434245.1 Rikenellaceae bacterium
AGACGGTGAACATAAAGTTTACGACCTTTTTCAGCTTTAAATTGCTGACCTGCAATCTCTACTATAACGTACATTTAAAAAAATTAAATTGTTTTGTACATAAAAATGCTCACAAATGTACACATAATTATCGGAATTACAAGCACTTTGCAAATTATTTTTCACCATTTCCCATTTGGCACAATTTTTCTTGAGATTTTTACGCTATATTTTCGTAAAATATTATTAATTAAGATTTGAAAAATTTAAACAAAAGGAACGTAGCTACAAGTTTTCCGAAAATAAACGAGATCAACCCAGCAGTACATCAATCCTTTGATGCTCTTTGAATATTTGTTCTCTCGATGAGCCAATTGAAAAGCGATTCAATGGGTTGCCTTATGCTCGATACAGATCGTGTTATATATCCCAAGCATAATAGCCTCATTACTCGCATCTTGGTATATTCTGTCGGCGACAAGAATTCTGTTGCATAGGTCATTCTGTGAGTCCCTAAATACATTTAGATCATTCTCGGAAGCGTGCTAAACAATCATACTTTCGGGGACTGCTAGAGTTCCTGATTTGTGATACGCTAATGCGTGTAGTTTCACCCCATAGAAGTGTATTTGTTTTTGATATATCTCTTTCAAGAGATAAGACATATCCCAATCTATTGATAATAAGATTACTAAGCAAAAGGCTTTAAAATCAATATTATAACAATTTTTTATTTTATAAAAATGCAGATAAATCATTATTTTTTTGTATCTTACGCCCAATTTATCAAGAGAAACCGGAGATGTATTTATAAGTGAATATTAAACCAAAAAAATGAGAGAAAATTATGTAACACTCCAAATTGAGGTAATCGAGATCGAAGGTGCTGTGCTTAGTGCAAGCATTAGCAACGTAAGTGATGGCGGTAGTGCTTGGTAGAATCAATTAAATTAAGAGAAGCAATTATGAAAAGATTTTTCAGAAGTTTTGTGCTCACAGCAGTAGCTGCTGTGGGTATTGTGGCGTGTAGTGAGGGAGGTGCTGACGAACCTACCTTGGAGTCATCGTATGGCACCACACTAACGGCATCGGTATCGTCGGCGACTGGGACAAAGGTTTCATTTACCGATAATGACACCACGGGTATCAACCTTGCGTGGGAGAGTGGCGACTCGTTTACTCTTTACGATGAAGACGGGGGGGCGTGTAGGTGACTTCATCTGTAGCGATGCTGGTAATGGTATTTTTGGTAACGATCAAATTTACCTAAACGATGGAGAGGGTTACACAGCGATCTTCCCTGCGACAACCGCAGCGACCCTCGGTGGTGCTCTAGCAGAGGATCTGACATCGATTCAGGATGGCAACGATATCAGCGACCTCAACAATGCGTGTATGATGAAGGCGACATTCATCTACAACGCTGACTCTGACAACACAATTGTGTTCTCCCATCTAAAGGCAATTTTGACAATCGTCTTTGATTATAATGATTTTTATGTTAATATCGCGGGCGAAGATGCCGATGCTGCGCTATACTGTCTCGAAATTACCATTGGCACAAAGACCTACAAGGTAAATTTCGATCCCTCAATAACTGCTGATGCCACCTCGTACATTATGATCGATCCGGACGAGGGTTTTGATGGTAAGAGTGAGCGTGAACTTGTGTTCTCCTTTTACTATAATTGGTGGGGCATTCGTCCTTCTGTAACAACCTTGAGAAAAGACAGTACTACAGTCTACAAAGCAGGTTGTCGCTACACTGGGGAGACTGCAGCGCTTAGTAGTGAGTAAATATTGTTGCGGAGGATGATACCTATCTCACTACTACATTCAATTAAAAAAAGAGGTGTATCTCTGATGATTTCAGAAACATATTTTACTATTTGTCTACTTTTAATTATTTGGAAATCAATAATGTTTTTTAATTATAAATTGGTATAATATAGAATAATGCACTATATTTGTAACCATATCGCTCAAATATGTACGAGTAAAATCATTACATATCCCTGATTGGCAGTCGTTTTTCACAAGCTGTGTAGTAGATATACATTGTCATTGTTTGCTCGTCTGTGAATTTGGGGTGACTATTATTGGAAAAGCGTTGCACATGAAATTGCAAATCTTTTTCGTGAATGTCGCATACAAATTCGTATATTTTGTTTATCTTTGAGTGGTTATTCTCTGGTCTAATAATAGCGTTGTTGGAATTACAATATAATGAAAATCAATGAATTAATCATTTTAAGCCGCTTATTTTGGATTGTTTCCAAACCTTAATTCGCATTATTACCTTTGAGTATATCTAAATCACAATCACTATGGTCGAGAATCAACATCGGGAGTTCCTAATTAGCCACGCCGTGAATGCCGCAATAAGGGCAGGCGCAGCAATTATGGAGATATACAACAACCCCAAATCCTACGACATAACAATCAAAAGCGACAACACCCCAATCACTGCCGCAGATCGTGCCGCTCACGAAACACTCAAAAGTGCTCTCGGTGCGACTCGTATCCCAATTCTTAGTGAAGAGGGGCGAGAGATGAGGTATGAGGAGCGTCGTAATTGGGAGCTTTTTTGGCTCGTAGATCCTCTCGATGGTACTGTGGAGTTTATCGAACGCAACAACGAATTCACCGTCAATATCGCCCTTATGGAGGATAAAAGATCTATACTCGGGGTTATATATATCCCCTATCTACAACGTATTTACATCGCCGAAAGGGGTGGTGGTGCATACGTTGGTTTGAATGTCGCACCCTCAATTCACTCGGCGCAAAGCTACTCCGATGTGATGATATCTTTGGAATCTATACCTCGAGAACAACCCTCACGACAAAACCCTATAGTGGCGATATCTAGATTTCATAACACCCCCGAGACATACTCACACATCGAACAACTCCGTGCCAAATACCCCGACTTAGAGGTTGTGGAGCAGGGTAGCTCCTACAAATTCTGTATGCTTGCCGAGGGTGTGGTGGATTACTACATCCGCACATCATCAACCAGCGAATGGGATACCGCCGCCGGAGAGCTTATACTCAGCGAAAGTGGTGGCGCAACATCGGCTCTCGACAATGGCGAAAGACTTCGATACAACAAAGCTGATCTTCACAATCCGCACTTCGTATGCCGCAGCTTCACTCGACGTGTGATGTGATGTGGTATGTGCATATAGTGTAAAATAGATCTATATTAAATCGTCTGGGTGGGATTAAGTAGTGTAAAATAATTATTGCCATATTTTTAATAGCACTCTTGAAGCGATATTTTTCACTATTAAATTTCAGTATAGAACCACTATAAGTAGTGTAAAACAATTATTGTCATATTTTTAAAAGTACTCTTGGAGCGATATTTTTCACTATTAAATTTCAGTATAGAACCACTATATTTTCAATTCAATAGCAAAAAATCTCATCTCCAATAGTACTCTTAAAAACACACCAATAATTATTTTACCCTACTTAGTAACCACAATTCGTGATGCGAATACGATACTCTCCATTGAAGTATTCGACGATTGCGAATATTGACGTTGGGGATGAGGGAACATCATCGTCGGCATACCTCACGCTACTATCCACAACGAGGGTGATTTCATCCCCTTGTGAGTCGAGGAGTGTGTGCTCGGTATGTTCGGTGTGTCCGCTCTCTGTGTCTCTACTGCAAAATGTTGCTTGCACCGGGGTGTATAGATCATCGATACATACGTATCTCAATATATGGTTTGCGGTTAGATTTTGAATAGAGACAAATTTAGGTATGGGGATTATCGGATCGTTACTGCAAAGTTGTAGGCGGTACGACATATCCTCCTCTGCGATCTCATCCACAGCACTTTGAGAGGTTGGTTTAGCACCCAATACTATAGCACCTCCGACTGCCCCGATCCATAGTCCATTGCACACGACCTTTACCGTTGCACCAAATATATACCCAACAGCAGCACAATCGAACTCGCACATAAGTTCGATTGCGCCGCTGCTATCCTCTATGACGACACTATTTGGAAACTCTCCATAGGCGTCATTGGCTGTAATGATCCCCTCTATTGCGAGGTCATAAATTATTTGTTGCGAGGTGCCGCTATACAGAGTCTTGATATACTCAATAGAGACATTTGTTGTGAGCTCACCTCCTTCTCCTCCGCCCCCTTCATCCTCATTTGTGTTTAGTGAGATGGGTGGGGTACATTTGCATAAAAGAGCCAACAGCGGAAACGCTGCTATTATCACTAGTAAGCGTCTCCTCCTCCATATCATTCGAGATCTGACTACCTACGTCTCTCCTTTGCCTCGATGCACTCCGTAGCGTGAGGAACACGCAAGAGTCGTTGCTTGGGGATAAGGTTGCCGGTGGTTTTGCAGATTCCGTATGTTTTATTCTCGATACGTATTAGTGCCAACTCCAAGTTGCGAATAAATTTCAGTTGGTGAGCAGCCAAACGAGCACTCTCCTCCTTAGAGAGTGTTGTTGCCCCCTCCTCCAAAATCTTGTATGTTGGAGATGTATCCTCAGTTCCGTTATCTGCGGTGTGGGTAATTGTAGCACGTAGTAGTTCGTAATCCTCACGTGCGTTGGCTATTTTACTTATAATCAGCTCTTTGAACTCTGTTAGGTCGGCATCGCCGTATCTTACCATATCCTCTGCCATAATCTCGTTGTTTTTGTAAAGATAACTATTAATTTGGAATAAACAAAATCAAATTGAAATATATACACAAAAATTATGCATAATTTTGCTTTGGATACAATAATAGCCCCATCTGAACAACAGATGAGGCTATTAAAGTGGGCCCAGAGGGGCATGATCCCACGACCTTCGGATTATGAGTCCGCTGCTCTAACCAACTGAGCTATAGGCCCTACACACTAATATTGAATGTAAAACTCTCTCTTAGAGTGGTGCAAAGATATATAAAAAAATGTCGGGATGCAAATTTTTGGTTATATTTTTAAGGTCGTAACCACAATCTCGACTTTTTTAAATATTGCGAACTCGCTTCTCCCACGCCCACGCTGCGGCAAGCGTCTGATCCAAAGTACGTGTTGCGTGCCACCCTAGTTCGTTGTTGGCACGTGAAGGATCTGCCCATATCGCAGTAATATCACCTTCACGACGTGGCACAATCTTGTAATTTATGGTTAGTGAATTCACCTCCTCAAATCTCTTGATAAGCTCCAACACTGATACTCCATTACCTGTACCTATATTAAATATCTCGTAGTCCGACTTCGATGCCCCCGAGATCATACGCTTCACCGCCACAACGTGCGCCTTCGCCAGATCCACAACATCTATATAGTCACGTATGCACGATCCATCTTCCGTTGGATAATCATCGCCAAACACCGAAAGACACTCTCTGAGTCCTGCTGCTGTTTGGGTGATATATGGCAACAAATTTTGTGGTACCCCCTGTGGAAGTTCGCCAATAAGTGATGAGGGGTGTGCGCCAATAGGGTTGAAGTATCGCAGTGCAATACCCTTCATTCCATCATATACCGCCACTGAATCACGAAGTATATCCTCGCTCATGGTTTTGGTATTGCCATAAGGTGATAATGCAGGTTTGCGTGGTGTGAACTCTGTTACAGGTTGCGCATCGGGCTCTCCATACACCGTGCATGATGATGAAAATAGGATGTTAGGACGTTCATATTTTCTCATCAACGAGATTAGGTTCATCAACGACATCAAGTTGTTAGAGTAGTACTCCAGCGGTTTCTGTACCGACTCGCCCACAGCCTTAGATGCCGCAAAGTGGATTGCCGAAGAGAAGTTGTAGCTCTTGAATACCTCCTCAAAAGCCACCATGTCGCAACAATCAACCTCCACGAAAGGAACATCGACCCCCGTGATTTTGCGAACACCCTCTACTGCCGAAATAGTAGAGTTTGATAGATTGTCGACAATAACGACATCATACCCCGCCTCGACAAGCTCAACGGCTGTGTGAGACCCAATATAGCCAGCTCCGCCAGCAACTAAAATGCACTCTTTCATACGCATCAATTTTAGAGAAAAATTTAAACAGATTCTACGAGCAAAGATAATATTTTTTTATATGTTACTATCTATTATATCGGTTATTTTAAAATTATTTTTTAACTTTGCGTCATTACATTATTGAATTATATTTTTAATCAAAAAACAATAAAATTATGTTCGCAATTGATTCTTATGATTTCGCTGGTAAGCGTGCTATCATCCGTGTTGATTTCAATGTGCCTTTGAAGGGCGAGGGTGTTGTTTCTGACGACACTCGTATCCGTGCTGCAATCCCAACTATCAAGAAGGTGTTGGAGAAGGGAGGTTCGGTAATCCTTATGTCACACATGGGTCGCCCAAAGAAGAACAACGACATGAAGTTCACTTTGGAGCAAATTATCCCTGCTATCGAGGCTCGTTTGGGCGAGACGGTAACATTCGCAGGTGACTGTATCGGCGAGAAGGCTGCTCAAATGGCTGCTGCACTTAAGCCAGGTGAGGTTATCTTGCTCGAGAACCTTCGTTTCTATGGCGAGGAGGAGGGAAAACCTCGTGGACTTGCTGAGGATGCTACAGATGAGCAGAAGGCTGAGGCTAAGAAGGCTGTAAAGGCTTCTCAAAAGGAGTTCGTTAAGACTTTGGCTTCTTATGCTGATTGCTACGTAAACGACGCATTTGGTACTGCTCACCGTGCTCACGCTTCGACTGCACTTATCGCTGAGTACTTCCCTTCAGACAAGATGTTTGGTTACGTTATGGAGAATGAGTTGGCTGCGATTGACTCTGTAATGGAGGCTCCACAACGCCCATTCACAGCTATCGTGGGAGGTGCTAAGGTATCTTCTAAGATCACAATCATCGAGAAGTTGATGGATAAGGTTGACAAGATCATCATCGGTGGTGGTATGACCTTCACTTTCGAGGCTGCTAAGGGTGGTAAGATCGGTAGCTCACTTTGCGAGCCAGATATGTACCAAGTAGCTCTTGACATCATCGCTAAGGCTGAGGCTAAGGGTGTGCAACTTGTTCTTTCATCAGACACTTTGGCTGCTGATAAGTTCGACGCTGAGGCTAACGCTAAGGTTGTGCCTGGAAACGACGTTCCAGAGGGATGGTTGGGTCTTGACTTGGGTCCTGCGGGAATCGAGGAGTATGTGAAGGTTGTTCTTGAGAGCAAGACTATCCTTTGGAATGGTCCTGTTGGAGTATTCGAGTTCGAGAAGTTCGCTGCTGGTAGCAAGGCTGTTGCTGAGGCTATTGCTGAGGCTACATCTAAGGGTGCTTACTCACTTATCGGTGGTGGTGACTCTGTAGCTTGTATCAACAAGTTGGGTCTTGCTAGCCAAGTATCTTACGTTTCGACAGGTGGT
Organism: Rikenellaceae bacterium; assembly: GCA_044434245.1. GTDB lineage: Bacteria > Bacteroidota > Bacteroidia > Bacteroidales > Rikenellaceae > Alistipes. Next base: position 7,358 of record JAWXSU010000088.1, read on the forward strand.
GGTGCGCTACTTGAGTATATGGAGGGTAAGGTGTTGCCAGGTGTTGCTGCTATCCGCTCATAGGGAAACTGACGTTATAAGACAAAAATATGCTAGGAGTAAAATCACTCC
>JAWXSU010000089.1:0-7376 GCA_044434245.1 Rikenellaceae bacterium
GCTACCTCACCCAAAGAACCGGGTATCGAACCAAACAACATATCTTGGAAACTAACGCTCGACAGATTAAATCCCTCCAACATTGTAGGGTTGCCAGCAACCTTCATCGCCGATAGAGGTGTCGCTCCCGAGAAGATATCAACTGCCCCCTCTATTCGAGGAAATGACGTCATCTGTACAGGGTATGCTATAAGCAAGAACACACGCCCCACAAGTGCCGGGTTAAATGGGTTTTTACCTATTCCTCCAAAACTCATCTTCGCAACTCCAATAGCTACCAATGCGCCAATAACCACAATCCACAACTCAATATTCGAGGGGAGATTGAATCCCAACAATATACCGGTAACAATAGCCGACAAATCGCCCGTAGAGCTTTTGCCCCCCATCAAAAAGCGGCTAAAGATATATTCAAAAAATAGACAACTCGCAACAGCCACCGCCGTAACACATAGTGCCGATAACCCGAAGTAGATCACCGAGATCACTAGTGCTGGTAGCAGTGCGATAATCACATCTGCCATTATTCGCCTCGTAGATTCCGCTCCGTGGAGGTGAGGCGAGGGTGCAACAATTAATTTTTTTGCCATAATAAACTTATTTTTAAGCCGCTTACTTTGATGCAGCTCGTGATCTAATTATTCCCATTACTCGCTGCTTTCCTAAGCGGATATAATCCAACAATGGAATATTCGCTGGACAGGTAAATTGGCAACTTCCACACTCAATACAATCCGTGATGTTACCACCCTCTGCCTCATCCCACATCGAACGTTTCGACACCTTCGACAAAAGGAATGGTTCCAACGCCATTGGACATGCCGTGATACACTTTCCGCATTTGATACATAACGACTCCGCAGGTCGAACAGATTCGCTTTGCGACAAAATCGTAATTCCCGAACAACCCTTAGTCACCGGAGAGTCCAAATTTACCATCGCACGACCCATCATCGGTCCTCCATTAATAACCTTACCCGTATCTTCGGGTAGTCCTCCCGCCAACTCCACAAGTGCCGAGATTGGTGTTCCAACTCTCACGACCATATTTTTAGGTGTCGACAAACTCTTTCCCGTGATAGTTACGACTCTCTCGATGAGTGGCTTAGATTTCTGAACTGCCTCATACACCGCAACCGCCGAAGAGACATTACTCACAACCGCCCCTACATCTATAGGTAAAGCAGGTGGTGGTGGTACCTGACGACCGCTCACTGCCGCAATCAACTGTTTCTCACCTCCTTGTGGATATTGAACCTTAAGTGGAACGATCTCTACCCCACTAAAATCCTTCGATAACCTCTTTAGGTTTTCGATAGCATCGGGTTTATTATTCTCGATTCCGATATATGCTTTAGTGACACCAATAGCCTTCATCAAAATCTCCACTCCTATTAATACCTCCTCACCTCGTTGCAACATAATGCGATGGTCGGAGGTCAAATATGGCTCGCACTCAACTCCATTTATAACCAAGAATTCCGCACTCTTTCCCGGAGGTGGCGACAATTTAATATGTGTAGGGAAGGTTGCTCCTCCCATACCTACGATACCGCAATCTTTGATTTTTGAGATAATCTCATCCTTTGTTAACGAACACTCTCGTTTAATATCTGAAGATGTGTCAATCCCCTCTGCCCACAACTCCTCTTCGTCACGCTTGATGGTTATCATCGGTTGGCGCAAACCTTGACCATTGACCACAACATCTACAGCCGTAACAGTTCCCGTTACTGACGAGTGGATATTTGCCGACATGAAACCTGTAGCTTGAGCTATAAGTTGACCTGTTGTCACCTTATCTCCCTTCGCCACACAAGCTGTCGCAGGTGCTCCGATGTGTTGCGACAATGGTATTGATACTACCGCCGGAAGATCCATCTTTGCGATCTCAACCGCACGGCTTAATTTATTCTCTGGTGGGTGAACTCCACCTATTGGAAATGTTTTCATAGATTCTCGCCTTATTTCGTTGGGGTTGCTGCTGACCCCTCACCGCTCTTTACCTCCTCTTTAGGAGCTACTGGCAGCGGAGCCATGTTGATTAGTTTTATCGCATTTGTAGGGCATACATTCACACATTTTCTACACAACTTACACTTCTGTGGATCGATATACGCAACATTATTCTCTACCGTGATGGCATCAAATTTACACTCCTTCACACACTTCTTGCATGCGATACACCCCGCCTTACAAGCCTTCATTACAGCTGCACCTTTATCCTTAGAGTTACATCCTACATATACAGCACGATCCTTAGGCCATCTCTTGCGCAATTCCAAAACACCTCGGGGACAAGCCGTAACACACGCTCCACACGCCGTACATTTGTCTGGATCAATCTCCGCCAATCCCGTCTCTACGTTGATCGAAATTGCACCAAAGCTACACGACACTGCACAATCTCCCAACCCTAAGCAACCATAGGCACACGCCGTCTCACCCACATACAACGATGAGGCGATAGCGCAAGATTTAGCACCATCATAAGTAGAAATCGCAGGGCGCACTCCACAACTTCCGCCACACTTCAAAGTCGCCGTCATTGGCTCCTTTTCGGCAGCCGCCTTTCCTAAATAAGATGCAATAGACTTCATCGGATCAGCTCCCGCCACAGGGCAATAGAGTGATGAGATGTCATCCTGTGCGACTAGAGCCGACGCCAAACCTCTACACCCTGCGAAGCCACAGCCTCCACAGTTTGCTCCGGGTAACATCTTCTCCACTTCGTCAATACGAGGATCCTCTTCGACGTTGAACTTCTGCACTACATAGTACAGAATTACCGCCGCTACAACCCCCAACGCACACAGCGTAAGGATTGTGTAAATTAAAACCGCCATTTATTATGTTATTGTAAAATTTATTCTTCTTTCGATCTTATCTCTCAAAAAATAGAGCACACAATAGTAGAGAGCAACACCTCCCAACCCCACAGCGGCTACTCCCCACTCCGCAAGGTGTAACACCCCGCCGACAACCATCAACACAATCATCAACACCAAAGGCACAACATACGCCAACACAACCGCCTCTTGCCCAATACTCATCGCCACACTCACCGTGACACTATCTCCCACCGAGTAGATCTTGCCCTCACGAGCAAAAACCTCGACCTCTCGTCTTTCACTCTCAACCATTCCGCACTTTCCTCGTGCTTGGCAACTTCCGCACCCTCCTTGGCTCAACATCGAAACTGTGATGCGTCTACCATCAATCTTCACTATTTCGCCTTTGTGGTGAATCTCTTTAGTCTCCATACTTATTGGTTAGAGGCATAAGGCGTTCATGTCTAAATGCGCATGTCGAGAGTCGCAAAACTGGTGGGTATTGATATCGTTTCTTTGCGTTTTGCAACAACATTGTGTGGATATTCTCCACAACTTCTGAGTCGAAACCTGCATTTACAATCTCCTCACGATGCTGCTCCAACTCAATCATTCGATACAAAATTGCATCGACAACTTCGTATGGAGGAAGCGGTGTCTCGATCAACTTTTCGGGGTGTAACTCCGATGTGGGCTCTTTGATTAAAATATCTTCGGGGATTACATCCTCCGAAATTTTGTTTATGTAGCGAGCAAGGTCATATACCTCGCTTTTGTACAAATCTCCCGTAACACAAAATGCACCAGCCGTGTCGCCATAAAGCGTACACAGTCCTAGTGCATTCTCACTTTTATTTGTAGAATTCAATAATACATGCCCCCTTTTATTTTGGAGTGCCATAAGCAAAATCGTACGGATACGTGCCTGGATGTTCTCTTCCGTGACATCGAATCCATCACCTCCCAAAATAGAGGTCATAGAGCCAACGATTGTATTGTAACTCTCCGCAATCGGAATTACTTCATACTCAATCCCCAGATTCTCCGCCATCTGCTTAGCATCTCTTACAGACTCTGCCTTCGACTCCGAAGATGGCATTATGAGTGCCACAACATTCTCCTTTCCGAGAGCCGCCACAGCCAACGATGCCACAACCGACGAGTCGATTCCTCCCGAGAGTCCGATACACGCCTTCTCGTAGTCATTCTTGTGGAAATAATCTCTAAGACCCAACACCGCAGCTTTGTACATAAGCGGCACACGGTCGTTATATGATGTGAGTGGGGCTGCCAACATTCCATGCTGGTCACCCGACATGTCGTGAACCAAGAAATCCTCCTCGAAACTCTTCATAAGGAACATCAACTCTCCCTTTTTGTTGAATACACATGATGATCCATCATAAACGATCTCTGAGTTTCCTCCTACCTGATTGATAATCACCACATTCTTTTGCTCCACATAAGAGAGTGCACGCAGCGTACTGAATCTATAAGAGAGTAATCCTTTGGCATATTTTCGAGAGTTGATTGAAATGATCGTGTCAACCGAATGGTCTACATCTCGAAGTTTGTTAACATCGCCACCGACAACGATCAAACATTTTTGTCCTGCGATATTAACTGAGTCCGATCCACGTCCCGCCACCAAGAAACCCATCTCGCGGCGTGCTGTGATATTACGTTTGCTTATATACTTTACAACTTTGCGATCTTGAATCACCGCCGCTGTGGATGTCGTTCCCTTCGATGAGTGCATCGGGAGTCCTACGATTGCCGTGATACCGTCACAGCATGATGCTATTGAGACCAAAGCATCTTCACACAACTCCAAAAAGGTACTTTTACGAAGCAAATCAAACGCAGGGACACCACTCACTGCTTGTTCGGCGAAAAGCACCAAATCTGCGCCCTCTTCTTTAGCTCGATTTATTGCATCAATAATCTTGAGGGTATTCCCCTCGATGTCACCTACCGTATAATTTTGCTGGGCTAAGGCTATCTTCATAATATGTTCAGGTCTTAGGGTGTGGTTTTAGTTAGACAAATATAGTAACATAAATCTGAAAAACCAACTTTTAGATGGTTTTCTTAACGTTTTTTTGATTCTATCACAGAATCAACATAGGCTTTAATTTTAGGCGTAGGATCTTCCCACCCCTCAGGCTTTATAACTTTACCATCTTTAGGATTATAGTGAGGTTTTCCGTCTGCCCATAGCTTCGACATATTGGCATCCTGCACAATCGAAAATAACTCATCGGGCTCAAGACCCATCTCAACCATTGTTCCCAATGCGAAGTAGAGCAGATCGATCATCGCATCCGCTTGCTCATAGATATTATCGGCAATCAAAAACTCTGATACCTCTTCGTTCATCCACTTGGCACGGCTCAATGCTCGTTTTTTATCCAACATCACAGGTTGCTCGGGACATGGATGCCCAAATTTATCGTGAAACTCTTTTACGTCACTCCACTCTTTTTTCATAGTTTCTATTTTAAATATGTATTATTCGTGGCAAAGGTACTATTTTTTTTGAGATTTCTAAACCCCACCAAAACAACATTAATAAAAAAATAAACACGACCTCTTTTTTGCATAGTCTTAATAAAATTCATATCTTTGCGACTGTAAATATCACTAATCAGACGATGCAAATTACAAAAGCCGAGTTCAAATGCAGTTCCGAGAAGATCTCTCAAGTGCCAAAAGATGAGTTACGTGACTTCGCCTTCATAGGTCGAAGCAATGTCGGCAAATCGTCGCTGATAAATATGCTAACCAACAACAGCGCACTAGCCAAAGTATCGGGTACTCCGGGCAAAACACGACTCATAAACCACTTCAAAATCAACGATTCGTGGTATCTTGTTGACCTGCCAGGGTATGGATATGCTCGTGCATCGAAAAGCATCCGTCAAGAGTTCGCTAAAACTATCACCAACTATGTCACAAAGTGCGAAAAACTATATATGCTATTCGTGCTGGTCGACTCTCGTCATGAACCCCAAAAGATAGATCTAAATTTCATGGAGATGTTGGGCGAAAATGAGATTCCATTTGGCATAATATTTACAAAATTCGACAAACTAAACGCTGTGCAGCGCAAAAAAAATATCGAAACATACCAAAATCGACTCCTCGAACAGTGGGAGGAGTTACCCCCAATGTTTAAGACATCAAGCGAAAAACACCTCGGCAAAGAGGAGCTACTAGGGTTCATTGGTGAGTGTCTCGAAGAGATTAAGCGCGAAGAACAAGAGGTAATATAACAACAAATAAGCATACGAAAATGGCTATTCACAAGATTAAATTTTTCACAGGTCGTGGTTCTGAATACCTCGCCAAAAAGATCGCAGAGAGTTATGGAACAACACTAGGCAAAAGCGATATTGTTCACTTTAGCGATGGAGAGTTTCAGACTGTTTACACTGAATCTATTCGTGGTTGCACCGTGTTTATCATTCAGTCGACATTCCCTCCAACCGACAACCTCATGGAGTTGCTTATGATGGTGGATGCTGCACATCGTGCTTCGGCTCATAAAGTTGTAGCTGTGATGCCATATTTCGGATGGGCTCGTCAAGATCGCAAAGATCGCCCTCGTGTCCCTATCACCGCAAAATTAGTGGCTAACATGCTTACCGCTGCGGGTGCTGATCGTGTGATGACGATGGATCTTCACGCAGACCAAATTCAAGGATTCTTTGATGTGCCGGTAGATGCTCTATACGCTAGCGGAATTTTTATCCCATACATGCAGAGCCTCGGAATCGAGAACCTCTCAATCGCCGCACCTGATATGGGTGGTGCAAAACGTGCCAACACATACGCAAAACACCTCGGAGTACCGATCATCATTTCGCACAAAGAGCGTCCAAAGGCTAATGTAGTGGGTAATATGACAGCTATCGGTGAGGTCGAGGGTCGCAATATAATCATTGTCGATGATATGATCGACACGGCTGGTACAATATGCATGGCGGCAGATATGCTAATGGCAAAGGGTGCGGCAAGTGTTCGTGCTGCAATTACACACCCTGTACTTTCTGGCGAGGCGTATGAGAGAATCAACGCTAGTGCTTTGCAAGAGATCATCGTTACCGACACTATACCTTTGCGTCAAGATAAAGATCTCAGCAAGTTTACGGTACTTTCAGTTGCGGAGATCTTTGCAAATGTTATCGAGAGAGTATATAACTACAAGGAGATTTCATCTATTTTCTTTTAGGGACTTACAATGGTATCAAAAAAATATTCAATACAACAAACCCCAATGGAGGGGGCATTTGTCATAACCCCCGAAGTGGAGGGTGGATCACGTGATTTCATATGGGATCTAGAGTCACAAGAGGAGTATAAACTAATGGGAATAGAGGAGGATTTTATTCTCCACACCTGCGAAAAGTGCCCTCGTGGTGTGCTGCGTGGGTTATATTTCCAACGTAAAGATTCTCAGGGTACATTTATTACCGTGAAGTCGGGACGTGTGCTCGCTGTGGGGGTTGACCTTCGCCCCGAAAGCAAAACCTTTGGTGCATC
>JAWXSU010000090.1:0-7276 GCA_044434245.1 Rikenellaceae bacterium
TGATAACAGCCTCACTGACCTCTTGACCCAAATAATCCTCAGCAGTCTTTTTCATCTTTTGGAGGATGATAGCCGAGATCTCTTGTGGTGTGTATTGACGTCCGTCGATATCCACACGTGGAGTGTTGTTATCTCCCTTAACGATTGCATAAGGAGCACGTGCGATATCTGCACCAACTTTGTCGTACGCCTCACCCATGAATCTCTTGATAGAGAAGATGGTGCGCTTTGGGTTGGTGATAGCTTGACGCTTTGCAGGGTCTCCGACCTTACGCTCCGAATCACCTGTGAAACCTACGATTGAGGGTGTTGTTCTGTGACCCTCTGCGTTTGGAATAACTACGGGCTCATTACCCTCCATTACCGAAACACATGAGTTTGTTGTACCTAAGTCGATACCAATAATCTTTCCCATAACTTTTTGTTTTATTATTTGTAATATTTGTTTTCATCTTTGCGTGCCAAAAATATTGACCGCTTTTGTGAGCTAATATAACAAATCATATACCAAACCCCAAACGTGACAAAAGTGTGCCAATTTGTCATGTTTGGGGTTTAATGCTATGGTTATGGTGTGACATGTGTGTCACAAAAAGGCGTTGTTTTATGACAATTTAATCTTTATGCCACCTTTAGAGCGACTTTTTTCGACAACAATCTCTCCATGAGGAGCTATCTGTTCATCGATTATTAGGTTTGAAATTGGATCTTCAACCATCTCTGTAAGTGTGCGGCGCAGTGATCTAGCACCATAACTTTTGTTGTATCCCATTTGTGCCAACTCTTTGCGTGCTGAGGGGGTACTGCGTATTGAGTATCCCAATTTCCTCACGCGTTCAAATATAATTTGAAGCTCCAACTCCACAATCTTCTCAATGTCGTTCAACCCAAGATCGTTGAAAATAACAATATCATCTATACGGTTCAAAAACTCAGGCGAGAAAGTTTGTCTCAACGCCTTCAAATACTCCGCTCCTCTCGCTGGAGTCTTATCTGGTGAAGTCCCAAAACCGATGCGTGGTGGAGTATCGGCTATTTTTCGAGAGCCGACATTTGATGTTATAATAATAATAGTGTTGCGAAAATCGACCTTGCGTCCTGCGCCATCTGTTAAATGACCCTCATCGAGAAGTTGTAACAACAAATTGTAGACATCAGAGTGAGCCTTCTCGATCTCGTCCAACAACACAACAGAGTATGGATTTCTACGCACAGGCTCCGTGAGTTGCCCACCCTCGCCATATCCGACATACCCCGGAGGCGAACCTATCAACCTCGCTACATTGTGCGAAAGACTATATTCGCTCATGTCGATCCTTATCAAAGAGTCTCTATTGTCGAACATCCATTCCGCAACACGTTTGGCAATAAGCGTTTTGCCGACTCCCGTAGAGCCAACAAATAGAAATGTTCCGATGGGTCGTCTCTCGTCTCGCAACCCGACTCTCGATCGTTTTATAGTGCGTGTGATGCTCTCCACCGCCTCTTTCTGTCCAATCACAACCGATTGAAGGTGATCCGCCAAACCTTTGAGCTTATCGCTCTCGCTCTTGGTGATCCTCTCTGCGGGGATTCCCGTAATCATACGTACCACCTTCTCGACAACTGCAACTTCGATCTGTGTCACCTGCGAAGATGATATTTGTGCCAATGTTCCCGCCTCATCCAAAAGATCTATCGCCTTGTCGGGTAGATGTTGATCGGGGATATAACGCACCGAGAGTGAGACGCATGCACGTAGTGCCTCGTCGGTATATCTAACGTTGTGATGTTTCTCGTAGTAGGGTGCAATATTTTGCAAAATAAGGAGTGTATGCTCCTCTGTTGTAGGTTCGACTATCACCTTTTGGAATCTACGAACTAGGGCTGCATCGCTCTCAATATCTTCACGATATTCATCGAGTGTTGTCGCTCCAATAACTTGGATCTCACCACGTGCAAGAGCTGGTTTAAGGATGTTGGCTACATCCAAACTCCCTTGAGTAGAGCCTCCTGCACCAACAATAGTGTGGATTTCATCGATAAAAATTATCGAATCTTGACTCAGGCTCAACGCTTCGATGAGGTGTTTCATACGCTCTTCAAACTCACCACGGAATTTTGTCCCTGCGATGAGTGACGAAATGTCGATCGAAAAGAGTCGTTTATCTTTGATTGTGTGTGGTACATTTCCTGCCGATATGCGTAGAGCCAAACCCTCGATTATGGCACTTTTACCAACTCCCGCCTCGCCAATCAATATCGGACTATTCTTTTTGCGTCGAGACAATATCTGCGTGACACGCTCGATCTCCATCTCTCGCCCGATAACAGGGTCGATTCTTCCCTCACGAGCAAGAGAGGTAAGCTCCGTGCCAAATTGCATCAACGGATGTTTCGATAGATGTGTATCTACATCGTGAGTTTGTTCCAAATGTGTCGGTATCGGAGAGTCCGATGGGTGAACACTAGTTGAGGCACTGCTTTGTGATATATCACAGTTAACAGCAGACTCCACCACAGCCCTCTCTATTTGTTGTGGTGACACCTCAAATATCTCCAAATATTTAGCCGTTGCGGTACTTCTATCGGATGCAATCATATACAAAGCGTTGAGCGATGTGATGCGTGTGCTATCGTGGTAACGATCCATAAGTCGCTCAAGGAATGTGCTATAGTATAGTTCCGGATCTTCGGCACCGGCATCTGCATTGTGTTGTGTAGATGTTGCATTTTGCTCCACCTTCATGCGGAACTGATATAGTTGCCACGGCTCCATTATCGAGGCTAGTGTTTGAAATGCGTGCGAGTGTTCGAACGATATAATCTCCAAAAAAAGATGATCTAGCAGGGAGTGGGTATACTCATTCTTAGTCACTGTGAATGTTGCACGAGCGATCATTCCGCCCAAACTTTTTGATATATTACTTCTCATATAGAGTCTTAGTTATTTTGTATTTTCTTCTCTCCCTCCTCATCTTCAAAATGCAAAGATATAACATATTTGCTGAATGTTTTATTGTCTGCGAAATAAATTCTCACATTAAGCAATAAAACTTCGAATTAAAACATTAATAGAGTATATTTGTGAAAGAAAAACGAAAAATAAGTATGGTAAAGATATTATGGGTCGATGATGAAGTGGAACTTCTAAAACCTCACCTTCTATTTTTGAAGGGAAAGGGATATGAAGTTGAGACCTGCAACAACGGCTACGATGCAATAGATATGGCTACAGAAGAGGCTTTCGACCTCATAATCCTCGACGAGATGATGCCCGGTATGACTGGGCTCGAAACACTCCCTCGAATCAAAGAGGTGCGCCCTACAACTCCTGTTATAATGGTCACTAAGAGCGAGGAGGAGGATATCATGAATAAAGCGATAGGCTCTAAAATTGCCGATTATATAATCAAACCTGTAAACCCCAATCAGGTGCTGCTTTCGATAAAAAAATGTGTGCACTCGCAACAACTCGTCACCGAACAAACCACGGCGGATTATCGTTCGGAGTTTGGTAGGTTGAGCACATCCCTACAGATGGCATCTTCGTTTACGGAGTGGTGCAACCTCTACCGTCGACTCACATCATGGGAGATTGAACTTGCGGACTCTTCGGATGAAAGTATCCGTGAGGTGTTGTCGTACCAAAAAATGGAGGCTCGACAGGCATATTCCAAATTTGTGTGTCGCAACTATTACGATTGGATCAATGGACGTGTTGATAACGTTCCGGTGATGTCGCACACGCTCATGCGCAACAATATCTTCCCCGTGGTTGACGAATCCCAAAAGACAACACTTTTGCTTATCGACAACTTTAGATATGACCAGTGGCGTGCTATAGGTGGTTATCTGAGAGGTTATTACGATGTGCAGGTCGATGATTTCTACTGCGCAATATTGCCCACGGCGACTCAATACGCTCGCAACGCTATATTTGCAGGACTCATGCCTCTAGCGATCTCGAAACTAATGCCCGACAAATGGCTAAATGACAACGAGGAGGGGTCGAAAAACGCATACGAAGAGGATTTCTTGCGTCGACAAATGCAGAGTAATGGAAAAAATTATAAGATGACATTCGATAAACTTATCCGCCCGGAGCATGGGCGAAAGTTACTCGACAACATATCTAGAGTCTACGATGCCGACTTTTCGGTTATCGTATATAACTTCCTCGATATCCTCTCGCACGCACGTACCGAAACCGATATTATCCGTGAACTCACCGAAGATGAGGCGTCGTTTAGATCTTTGACCCGTTCGTGGTTCGAACACTCGGAGCTATACACGATCCTAAAGTTGCTGAGCGAAAAGGGTCACACCGTAATTATCACTTCCGACCATGGAACAGTGCGCGTTGATAACCCGGTGAAGGTTACTGGTGATAAACAGACATCTGCAAATTTACGCTACAAGACGGGGCGTAATTTGGCGTACAATAGACGAGATGTGTATGAGGTTACACGTCCCGAAGATATTCAGTTGCCATCATCAAATCTCACATCGAGCTATATTTTTGCATACGACAGCGATTTTCTGGTCTACAACAACGGTGCAAATCGACATATTAGATACTACAAAAATACGTTCCAGCATGGTGGAATATCAATGGAGGAGATGATTGTACCATATATTGTTCTAAAACCAAAGGGTAAGCAGTAAAAAGTCATTAAAAATTATTATATTTGTGCTTTGATTGAAATATAGATGAATATTGAGATAGATTCACTCTCGGAGCTTAGTAATGTCGCTCGGAGTATAATGAGTAGTTTGAATGGGCGCACGGTGGTGTTGCTCAGAGGTGGTATGGGTGCAGGCAAAACAACTTTGGTGCGTGCTATTGCAGAGCATGTGGGTTCTAAAGATCATGTTACTAGCCCGACGTTTGCTATTGTAAATGAGTATCTTACGCCAGATGATGGTGTGATGTATCACTTCGATATGTACCGCATCGACAAACCAGAAGAGGCTCTAGATTTTGGAGTCGAAGAGTATCTATCATCAGGAGAGTTGTGTTTCATAGAGTGGGCAGAGAGAATAGAGGAACTTCTCCCCGATAATGTGATGACTGTAACTATAGATGCTCCCACACCAACCACAAGAATTTTCACAATAGAGTAACACAACAATGGAAAAGTACGAATCAAAACAACATCAAATATTGCTCCCCGCAGAGCAGATATACACCCTTATAAGTCGTTTCGACAACTTAACGCCCGCCGTAGCAGACAAAGTTGAGGAGTGGCAAGCAGACGAAGATAGATGCTCTTTTAAAGCTAAAGGATTCACCGTGAAACTCCGCATAGATGAGCGTGTTGAGTCGAAACACGTAAAGATCATTGGTGACGAAGGAGGGGTACCTATCGACTTCTCATTTTGGATTCAGTTGCAATCTGTAGCACCTTATGACACCCGTTTTCGTCTCGTGTTGCATGCCGAACTCAATATGATGATGAAGATGATGGTTGGGGGAAAGTTAAAAGATGGAATTGACCAAATTGCTGAAGGTATAGCACAAGCATTTTCTCAAGCTAGAGGATAAATAGATTCTTAGAATCTGTTTAGGTTTTTCTCGCTAAATTTGCTAAGAGAGATGTTGCTTTGATCTTCTCTCTTTGCATAAGGCACATAGCGGTGTCTACGTAACGTAGTGCAAAAAGAGAAAAGCTTAGTGACAGATCCTTTGCAAAATAGATGAGAGAAATTTAAACAGATTCTAAAATGGGGGTAATATTGAAGAAGAGATCTATTTTGGTTATAATCGCAGTTATTTGCGTTGTGACTACAATAATCGTATCGAGCCAATCGAGACCACAAAGCCATGCATCCGAATTAGCGGAGGCATCGACACCCTCACTCAAAATATCTATAAATTCGCTTATAACCAACGATATGAGCGATTTGGAACAGACCAAACGCTTCGACAAAGATATCGAGGCATTTATGCGTCGTTGGGAGTTCACAGGAGCATCTTTTGCCCTTATGCGCAACGATAGCTTGATATATGCCAAAGGTTACGGATTTGCCGATAAGGAGAGTAGCATCGAGTGCGAAGTGAACCATGTATTTAGAATCGCTTCGGCGTCGAAACTTATCACCGCAACTGCTATAATGAAACTCGCTGAGGAGGGAAAATTATCTCTTACGGATCAAGTTTTTGGCGAAGAGGGGATACTCTGCGACTCAATATTCCTCGATTTAAAATACTCAAACCTCAAACAGATCACCGTCGATCATCTCCTACGTCACACCTCTGGTTTCTCGTCACCACATGGCGACCCTGCATTTGCGAACCAAACAATATCTCGTGTTATGGATAAACCACTCCCTTTGAGTGTCGACGATATGGTGGTGTACGCCACTCAAAATCGTCTAAGGAGCAGACCGGGAGGAAGTTACGATTACTCTAATTTGGGGTATATAATTCTAGGAAGAATCATCGAACAGGTGACGGGAGTAAGCTATGAAGAGTATGTTCAAAACTCTATCTTAGCTCCGATAGGGTGCTACGATATGTTTATTGGACGTAATTTTAGTCACCATAAAGCACCCAACGAGGTGAGGTATTATGAGGTGAAAGAGGCAGGACCTGTCGAGGCGTATGATGGCAGTGGAGTGATGACAATGAAGAGCGATGGCGGAAATAATGTCACTCTGCTGAGTAGTGCTGGAGGGTGGGTTGCATCCCCCGTGGAGCTGCTTCGCTTTGTCGCAGCGGTAGATGGGTGTGGTTCAAAAGAGCATATCCTTAGTGATAAAACAGTAGATATTATGACCAATAAAAAATATGGCAGATCTATAGGTTGGGCATCAACATCTAAGGGGGTGTGGCTTCGTAGTGGTTCAATGGCAGGTACTTCGGCTCTAATTAAAAAGCAAAGCAATGGTTATACATGGGTCTTTGTAGTGAATAATTCGGCATGGATAGGACCCAACATCTCCAAATACATATCATCACGCATCACCGCCGCAATATCAAAAGTTAAAGAGTGGCCACAAAGAGATCTATTTGAAGTGGAGGATAATCTTTAGATCCAACGATTGGAAAATACCAAACTAAGTAGTGCAAAATAATTATTGTCATATTTTTAACAGCACTCTTGGAGCGATATTTTTAACTTTTAAATCTCAATGTAAAACCACTATAGTCTATCGCTTTTTTAATATCTCAAGACATTAGTGTCCACTAAAACTCAGAAAAAGATCTTTGAAATTATTGTAAATTAGAGTGTTACAGCGATATTTCGCTGGCGACGATTTGATTTTGTAAATTTGCATCTCATAAACTTTA
>JAWXSU010000091.1:0-7197 GCA_044434245.1 Rikenellaceae bacterium
CAGGGTAGGGAGGTATCACCATCTACCTTGCCACTGTTGGTTACATTCGCTGTGACAGTTATAGTGTCGCCACATTTGATAACTTCGGGCATTGTGATATTGCTATAATCAAATGTTGTGTAGCTAAGTCCATATCCAAATGGATAGCGCACATCACCCTTGAAGTATCTGTAGGTGCGATTCTCCATCGAGTAATCCTCGAAATCTGGAAGGTCAGCATCGCTCTTGTATGTCGTAAGAGGCATGCGTCCTGATGGATTGTACACTCCCGAGATAACATCTGCAATAGCTTGACCACCCGCTTGACCACCATACCATGCTTGGATTATAGCCTCAACATTTTCGTTCTCCCACTCCATTGAGATCACCGAACCCGACATATTAACATATATGAGTGGCTTGCCTGTCTTATCCAACGCCTTTAGCATCTCTTGTTGTACCGCTGGGAGAGCCATAGTAACTCTATCTCCACGAGAGAATCCATCGGCAGTACCAAATCCATCGCCCTTCTCTTCACCCTCGTAGTCAGCAGTGATTCCTCCTACATATATAATAACGTCTGCTTTTTTAGCTTGTGCAGCGACATCGCTGATGTTAACACCCTCGATTGCCTTGATGTGGCTTACACCCTCGATATAGGTAATCTCTGCATCTTTGAAGTTATTCTCGATACCCTCCAATACGGTTGATGTGTGCGAAGGATAGCCGAAGTAGTTACCCATCATTACACCTTCGTTTTTGGCATTTGGGCCAACCACCGCAATGCGCTTAACCTTCTTGGGGTTAAGAGGGAGTGTATTCTTCTTGTTTTTGAGTAGTACCATGCTCTCGTGTGCCATCTTTAGAGCCAATGCCTTATGCTCGTCACAATCTATAACATCTTGGTTGATAGATGCATATGGATTGCGATCTGCTGGATCAAACATACCTAGACGCATACGGATCTCGAAGAGTCTCTTCACTGATTTGTGGATTTGACGCTCCAAGATAATATTATCCTCTACCGCCTGCAAAAGTTGCTTGTATGAACTTCCGCAATCCAAATCTGTTCCTACCTTTACAGCTGCCGAAGAGGCTGTAGCTGCATCCTTGTGGGTTTTGTGATTTTTATAGAAATCATCTATCGCCCAACAATCCGAAGTCACATATCCATCAAAACCCCACTGCTCACGCAAAATGTCGACCATCAAAACCGGGTCGCCACAACATGGAGAGCCCATATAACGGTTGTAGGCGCACATTACACCCGACACTTTTGCATCTTTAATCAAAGTTTTGAACGCAGGGAGGTATGTATCCCAAAGATCATATTTAGATGTTTGAGCATCAAAGACGTGGCGGTTGTACTCTGGTCCACTATGCACCGCATAGTGCTTTGCACAAGCCGACGACTTCAAATAAAACTCATCATCCCCCTGTAGACCATGCACCATAGCTGATCCCATAACCGCTGCCAAATGTGGATCTTCGCCATAAGTCTCTTGTCCTCGACCCCATCGTGGATCACGGAAGATATTGATATTAGGTGTCCAATATGTCAAACCTTGATAGCGTTTACCAGTTTTGTTATTTTGGATATCTTTGTTGAATATCGCACGTCCCTCATCCGATATTGATGATGCGACCTCCTCCAAAAGTTCTGAGTTGAAACTCGCCGCCATACCGATAGCTTGAGGATACACCGTAACTTTAACTCCATTTCTCACACGTGCCACACCGTGCAGTGCTTCATTCCACCAGTCATAGGCGCAGATACCTAAACGTTCGATTGCAGGTGCTGAGTTTTGCATCTGCGAGATCTTCTCTTCGAGTGTCATACGTGCCACCAAATCGTCGACTCTCTCGTCTAATGTTAGATCTGGGTTTTGGAATGGAAATTCATACTCTTGCGCTGAGAGTGTCAGCGAGAAGAGCGAAAGTGCCACAGAGCACAGAATTTTTTTAGTTTGTTTCATAAATGGTTAGTTGTTTTAGTATAAAAATTACCATCACAAAGGTATACATTTTTTTTGTGATAATTATAGCATTTTTTGTAATCAATATCAGAACTCCAAAGATAGTTGATCTAGGTGGGCATTAAAACTCTTGCGATGCAGGGGCGAGAGCCCATGTTGTAGTATTGCGAGTTTATGTTGTTTTGTGGGATATCCCTTATTTTGTGCCCATCCATATTCGGGGTATTTCTCAGCAATCGAGATCATATATTCGTCACGATATGTCTTTGCGAGCACCGATGCAGCTGCGATATTCGCATATTTGCCATCGCCCTTGACGATGCATTGATATGGAATTGAGAGATGTGTACGAAACCTATTTCCATCAATAATAATCATCTGTGGCGAGGGAGATAATCTCTCTACGGCGAGTGACATACCTTCGAATGAGGCGTTTAGGATATTTATTTTATCAATCCGCTCAGCCGAGATCTCCTCTACTGCCCATGCGACAGCTTCACGCTCGATGATCTCACGTAGGAGATGGCGGCTCTTCTCGCTCATCTTTTTGGAGTCGTTGAGCAGAGGGTGGTAAAAATCTGAAGGCAGAATCACAGCGGCAGCGAACAGAGATCCCGCAAGAGGACCACGCCCTGCCTCGTCGCACCCTGCCTCGATAAGGCTCTTTTGGTAGCTATTTTCTAACATAAAGGTAAAGTAATATCGACAAAATTAGTAATTTTCCGCTCAATTTTCTACTTTTGTTGTAAAATGAAGTTGCATGACCCAAGAAAAATCAATATTCGAAATTAGACGACATCCTCTTTTGGGTGCAATACTTTTGTGCATATTGATGTCGGGACTCTATGTCGCATATCTGATATGGGGCGTGCGCACCCCAGCGGAAAACATCGTGACGCCGTCACCTCTATCCGAGTGGTTATGGCATTGGCAGAAGATGCACCCCGTGTGGTCGTACATTATAATTGGTTGTTCGACAGCTTTCTTGGGGGTGAAGCTCGGGCAGTTAGTTTCGAGGTATAATCTCTATGGCACAACGACGCATCTGCCCATGGAGCTATTTCCGTTGTTGATGTTTGGCGTGATGGTTAACATCTCTTCACTGAGCAGCATCGTTGTTGTGGGGCTGGTGATATATAGCCTCTCAAAATTTTTCGGCTCGTATCGAGCAGCGAACTGTGCCGGATCACTTCTTAGCGGAACTATGGCATTGGGGGGAGTGGCGTTGTTATATCCACCTGCGGTGGTGCTGTGGAGTGTGGTGCCATTTATGGTGATATTTTTTGATCGTACACTTCGTGAGGTTATTGTTACGTTTTTTGGGCTACTTGTGACTCCGTTCCTATATATATATGTACGATGGATTATGGGCGGCGATTTCTGGGATGAGATCGTGTCGTTCATGTCGCTCATCTCAACTCATAACGGCTACAACATCATCGACTCATTCTATGGAGTGTCGGTGGTGATGCTTACACTGGTGCTTTATATGATGATAAATGCCGTATTTGCAATCTCTTTGCTCGAAAATACAGTCAAGGCGAAACATCGAATTCGATTGATTGTGATATATGCTATAGCCTCCATTGGTATGATTATGGTGCCATCTGCCGACACATCAACGTTTGGGATTATTGCAATCTCTGCGGCTGTGCTGATTCCGGTGACGTTGTTGAAATTCGGACGTCTGATATCATTTATTATGTACCTCGCAATCTTGGTCTGCTGTGCCCTTACGCTTGCGGGATTTTGATAGAACTCCCCAATAAAATCGAAACCTAAATTAAAACTATATGAATCTTAAATTTTTTAAAACAACAGCGATGTTGACACTTTGCGCATTTGCGATGCTAACCCCTGCCATTGGTTCTGAATTCGACATGAAGAGCTATTTAGATGCAGCTGACGAAGATAAAATCTACCCCTCAGCAAAACAGATCGAGATGTTGGAGGAGGTGATACCTCAAAGCAACTACTCCCCATTCCCCACCATTGAGGGGCGTGAATATTGGGATGGTGTAGCTAAATCGAAGCAGGGGCAGGAGTATCTTTTGGAGGCGATGTCGATAATAGAATCTCAACCCGAAGTGCCTATCACCGATGAGATATACCGCCGTGCAAACAAGGAGGGTAATCGTGCAATATATAAACCTCGCTACTATCGCACGATGGATAAATTGGAGCGTTTTCTCATTGCGGAGTGTATCCAAAACGAGGGAAAGTTCTTGCCTCAAATCGAGATGTTTAGCCGTGCGATATTATCTATGAAATCGTGGATACACCCCAACCATGACGACAAGGAGAATGGAGTGTTGGAGGGTCGTAGAGTATCTATTGATCTTGGGGCACGCAAGTTCGGTTTCGTGCTAGCTTTGGTCGACATCACCCTCACCGACAAACTTTCGGCAGATCTACGCTCCGAGATAAAGAGCCAACTGCAATATCGCATAACCGATTCATACCTCAATAGCTGCTTGGGTAAAACCCCAAAGGATAACACATGGATTCGAGCCAAAAGTAACTGGAATTCGGTATGCACGAGTGGTTCGGTGTTGACGGTTATCACTACTGCACAGAGCCGTAGCGAGATCATAGCAGCTGTGGGTAGCTCAATAAATAGCATGAAATATTATGTCTCAGGATTTGGAGAGGATGGATACTGCTCCGAAGGTTTGGGGTACTGGAACTATGGTTTTGGTCACTATCTATATCTTGCGGAGATTCTCTACGACTACTCGCAAGGAGCTATAGATCTATATAAGTTCGATAACCCTGCGAAGATGGAGGCTGTAGGAAACTTCCCTGCCAACTATGAGATTCATAGCCGTTGGTATGCCCCCTTTGCCGATGGTGTGACACATGTCGCCGACGATAACGATAACTTTGCATACCTCATGTCTGCGAAACATTACAACGCCAATAAACCCACATACTTCAAACCCGACGAATCGGTATTTACACTCATCGGGTGGCGTGACGCCGAGGAGTACACCCAAAGCGAAAGATCTACAGAGTTGCCTTCGTACACCTACTTCGATGATTGTGGAATTGTGATATCTCGTGGCGAACAGGCGGATCGTTTCTCTGTAGCAATTAAGGGAGGTCACAATGCAGAGAATCATAACCACAATGATGTTGGTAGTTACTTTATACTCCTAGGTGAGGATATTGTAGCGGGAGATATCGGAGCTCCATCCTACACAGCCGGAGCATTCTCACCCAACAACCCAGCACGTAGTTCATGGGGACACCCCGTGCCACGTATCAACAATATCGTGCAGTCGTCGGGCGCAGAGTTCAAAGGGTCGGTTACAAAGACGAAATTTGATGATGGAGCGGATATGGCACAACTGAACCTTATCGAGGCGTATGAGATTCCGCAGCTCAAAAAGTTGGTGCGCACAATGACCAACGACAAGAGTGGTAAGGGGGCAATTACTATTACCGATGAATTTGTAGCGTCTGATGCGGTGACATTTGGTAGTGCTGTGATGGTCAATGTGGAGTATAAAATCGAGGGTAACACCATAATTCTAAATACAGGAGAGTATAGAGTTAAAGTTGAGGTCTCGTCAAAAGGTGGCGATGTGGTGCTCAAAGATGAACCTGTCGAGGTTAAATCTCTTCGCAGCGGACGAAATTCTTACCGAATAGGGGTAGATTTTACAGAGCCTCTTAAGAAGGGATCTATCGAGGTTCGTTACTCACCGATGTAGATATAGTGCCAAACAAAATAGGCGGGGTGGCATTACAAAAAACAAGCGAGGTGGAATCAATAGTGACACCACCTCGCTTGTTTAGAGCTGTTGATGAGGATTGAACTCACGACCTCTTCCTTACCAAGGAAGTGCTCTACCACTGAGCTACAACAGCATTTGCGCCTAAAAACCGGTCTGCAAAGGTAACTAATAATTTTAAAAAGGCAAAATATGATTGTGTAATTTTTGTAAAAAGTTCACGGTCACTCGCTTTAGTATCATTATATTGTATGAAATATCACCTAAAATTTTGCAAATCAACGAAATTAGTGTAACTTTGCGTGCTAAATATTATGAAACAGGGGTCACGATGAAGGGTTACACTATTGATTACAAGTCACTTAGCTTAGGTGAGCACAGCTTCGATTTCGAAGTTGGGGCGGATCTATTTGAGCAATACGACTACTCCGAGATAAAGGGAGGGTGTTGTCGAGTGAAAATTAATATGATCTACTCGGAGACGATGATAGATATGGAGGTTACCATCCAAGGCGATGTCACAGTAGAGTGTGATAGATGTCTAGAGGATTGCTCTGTTGATATTGATTTTGATGCACCACTGATTGTGAAGATATGCAGCGAAATAGGTGACGAGCAGGGCGAAGAGCTCTCGGATGGCGAGGTTATATGGTTGCCACAGAGTGAATCGACTCTTGATTTGTCACAATACATATATGAAAGTATCATTTTGTCGTTACCCTACCAGAGAGTCCACGCCGAAGGGGAGTGTAATCCAGAGATGATCGAGAGATTTAAGATTGTATCGTCTCAAGAGTTTGAGGCAATAGAGCGTAGATCTCAGCAGGGCGAGAGCAAAACAATTCCGGGGTCGGAGATCTCGAAGTTGGAGGCTCTTAAACGAGAAATGGAAAAAGAGTAAGAAAATTATAAACTTAATAAAATAATATTTTAAAATGGCACATCCTAAACACAAAATCTCATCTACGAGAAGAGATAAGAGAAGAACTCACTACAAGGCGGTAGTTCCTACTGTTGTTGCTTGTTCAAATTGTGGCTCAGCGGTTCTTTATCACCGTGTATGCCCAGAGTGCGGTTTCTACCGTGGCAAGTTGGCGATCGAGAAGCTCGCTGTAGAGTAGTTTTTTCGAAACACTTTAGAGCGCATTTCGTATGCGCTCTAAATTTTTTAACCTATTCAATCACATTGAAAAGGTGTTTTTCTTAACGTAACATAAACACAATTATTGAGTATATCTATGTTGAAGATTGGAATTGATGCAATGGGAGGTGATTTCGCCCCTGACGCTGCGGTAAAAGGTGCTATTATGGCACTCGACTCTTTGGGGAGTGATAGTCGTATTGTTCTCTATGGAGACAAAGTTGAGATTGAAAATATCTTAAATGGTGAGGGGTGTGACCTCTCAAAGTTTGATATTGTCGCAACAACCGAAGTTATGGCAATGTGCGACCACCCAGCAAAGTCTTTTCAACAGAAATTTCTATACAAGCAGATATATCCGTCT
>JAWXSU010000092.1:0-7166 GCA_044434245.1 Rikenellaceae bacterium
ATGGCTTGATGTCAACTTCTTGAACACCTCCCCATGCAGATCCTTCAAACACCTCACTCGACACAGTTAATAGATTATTGTCGTAGTCGTAGTTCACCACGTCACTGGTAAGCGACGAGAAGATGGCATCTCCGATAACAACATTTGCATGTGAAATTGTCGAAATCGTCGAAACCAAAAATGTGTAGCTATCCCCAGGTGTGTAATATTGAATCTCATCTATATCGAAATCGACACTTTCGATTGTGGGTTGCACCTCAAAACCAAACGAGTCATCATAGATATCGGGATCTTGCACATCGAGAGATATTGTATTTACCTCAAGGTAGTCGGTATATTTGAACGACATTTTGTATTGGTGTGCACTCTCCACATCTTCGATTACCCCTTGTGATACGACTTGAGAATCTCCGAAGAATTGCCACACAATATTCTCTACCCCCTCAGAGAGAAGAAAGTATCCATCATCATCACTGCTATAGGTAAGCGATGGGGTTTCGTCATCAATTTCCTCCACCGAGTTTGCTACATACACCACAACGTTATATTTCGAGAAGTGATCCTCGATGGTTTCACTATCGAAACTTATCGACACTATCGAGTTTTGAAGAGTCGCCATGATAGGAGCTATTGTTGTCTGTTGCGAATATACAACAATAGAGTTATTTTCGCCATAATAGCTCATCTGCGTGGCATCAAATGTGGCACTCTGCTCAACTCCGGCTCTAAATGTTGCTGAGTATTTTCCCGTAGCGATATACTCCGAAATAGTATCTGGATCTCCCGTGTAGTATCGTATCAAATCTCCGTTGGAGTTGTAAATTTTCGTTACACTACTTTTGAGCAGATCATCACTTGTATCACTTCGCAGGTCGCTTAAATCAAAACTTAGAGATAAGATCCCCTCCTCTCCACTACTCGACTCCGTGGAGGGGTTTGTACATCCCACCGCAAATATTAGCCCTAGTAGCGATATGAATTTTTTAATTGTACTCATCACCTACTATTTTTTCTCAACCATTATAACTCGTCTTGTAGTGCCGAAGCTGTCGCCAACCTCGATTATAAAGTCTGTTTTACCAGCACCAAGACCCGCAAGAAGTGGCATAAATTCCGAGATGCTCAAGATAAGTTCATTTTTGCCCGATATTTCATCCCCAACCGGAAGTCCGAATCCTTGAATAGTCTTAGCTGCGACGGAGTCAGTTTCGATAATGTTGATAAGATCCATGCTTGCTGGGATACCAACACCCTCCTCTTTATCCTCCAAGAACTCCTCTGTTAACACTTCACTATCTATGGTGACAATCAATGAGCTGATACCTTTCGTAGCAACAGAGGTTATAACAAGGTCAACCACTGGATTCTCGCCATCTGTTGTTGAAGTGAAGAGTTCGTAACGAGTGTTAAAGTCATAACCTTCCCATATAATCTGTGGAGCATCCGCCGCCGACACAGTCTCGATTGAGAGTGTGGTGTAAGAAATTCTGTTTTGAGAATCTGTTGCCACAACCTTTATAGAGTGTACTCCGATGTATTGGCATAGTGCCACCATTCCATTATATTTGATCGCTCCGATTACGACATCCGTCTCGCTATCCTTGCCCATAGAAATTAAGCCGCTAATAGCATCTGCAACAAAAACTCCACCCTCGTAAAGCGTGATTTTACCCTCGTCACTAAATCCATAACCTTGAAGAAGTGACGCTATCTCGGCATTTGTCGATGTCACTGTGATATCAACACTTTCGACCGTAGATCCTGTATATGGGGTGATATATGTTTTATATGTTGGGCTATATGTCTCCGTGAAGGTGTCAAGAATTGATGTGCTAACAACAACCGTTGACGACACATCATCCACCGAATCAAGAGTTACAACAGGTGAATTTGGTGTCGATGTCTCATCATCTGGATCAAAAATCACATCCTCCATTAGTGTTATAAAGAGTTGACTCGTGATGTCGACATCAATCTCTTCATCATACGCCCATGTCGATATTTCGTACTTCACCAATACTGATCCCGCCTCGTTGTGTTTGATCTTTACCGAGACATTACGATATTGTCCCGCTTTAACTCCGCTAATCTCCTGCTCCCAGTCGCCTTTGCTGATCGCCATATATGTAGCCGTATCATCATCGGGGGTGATGTTGTACTTTCCCACCAAATTGATATTCATCTTTGAGTTACTTGGAGCTTTGAAATATCCGATTTGGCTCTGTGTGGGGTCAAACGAAAGTTCGTTGCCATCAACCGAAAGGATGATATGTAACTTGTAATCCTCATCTTCGGGGTTTGTGTCAAATAGGTCGATTAGATCCATAGACATCGATACCGACGTCATAACATTTGCAAGTGTGCAGGTAATATCCCCCACAGAGGTGACCTTCTCATCTCCCACAACATATCTTTTACTTCCGCTATACTCCGGGCAATCCCACCCTGCAAGTGCGATTTCACTCTCCTCGCACGAGAATACATCGACGTTATATGCTCCAGCACTAAGGATCAATGGTGAACTTACAGCAAGAGTATTTGCATAGGTATCATTATATACAACCTCTTCATCCGACTCTCGTGTGATCTGCACCGTGAACTCCGAAGCATCTACTGTCGACGACTCATCCGTGGCGCGTGAAATGCCCACTACATCGCTAGGCTCATCTTTGAACACCTCGGTTTGCACCTCTACCGAGAGTGAGAAGCTATCGAATGAAAGATAACCTTCACTATTTGGGTCAATTATCCCATCCGGATCAACTGTGTTTTCAGGATATTTGAATGATGTATCATCTCCAGAACACCCTGTAGAGAGTGTCACTACAGCGAGAAAGATCATTAAAAATTTAAGCGTAGATTTCATATTTTTGTTTTTTTTAGTCTATTGGGTTAAGTTCAATGTCATCTTCGTGGATCTTGATTATCTTGTCATCTATAGAGACTGTGACGGAGAGTGCTCCTACATTTGTTGTCTCGATATTGATAGATGTTATATATCCAGCTTTGGTTGTTGTGATTGTATTTTCAGCAAAAGTAACATCACTGCCTCCATTTGCTCTCGATGCCGTACCGCTGAGTTTCAGCTCTGTGTTGGGTGCAACAAACACTATGCGGTCATCATTCGACTCATCGAAGGGGTCGAACGTGAATTTGTTTCCTCCACCTGTTGTGATTATGAGCTTCGCCCCGCTAAAATATTTAAAGAACCAATCATCGCAACTAAGTCTCATTATAGAATTTTGGAGCGATACGCTGAGTGCGATAGCGACATCATATTTCGATGCCTCTACTGTAAAAGGTGTTGTTGCAGATGCAAAATGCACGCAACCCTCCCCCTCGGTTTGTGGATCATTACCATCACTTAGTGTGGCTTGGTACTCTCCGCACCATAGCACCGAGAAGTCGCTGTTGAAGGTGGTGATACCCTCAAAACTCTCATCGTAACTAATCTTACTATTGGTGTCGATATCGACATATTCACCCGTGATATGGAGTGTTAGCTCCTCCTCACTAGGAATCAAATCGCTAGGGATTTGGAAGATACCAGATGAACTATCACTCTGCGACGCTTTGGTTTCGATATTGGTGCTGATTGTTATAGAGCCCTCGCCAATCTCTGCTGGTGAGCTCTCGTTTTTAGAACAGCTGCTTAGTGTCGCTAACGCTAACAATATATATATGTACTTTTTCATTTTAGAATTAGTTTGTTGCTGGTGCTATCGTTATTGTAACGTTATCGATCCTCACCTGGTCAGTTCCACTAGATAGCCATCCTGCACTACTACCTACGCTCTCCCAACATATACGATCGCTACTTGACGCTCCCGAGATTGTTCCTCCAGCACTAACAGCTGTGTCTGCTGTGCAAGTTGATGGGATTGCGCTATTGATGGTACCCCCTATGGATGTTGAGGTTCCATATCCCATATTGATACTCATGTTATCAAGATTATCATCAATCCATGTTGCGTCATACGAAACGTTGAGAGATACACTATTTGCTTCGGATTTCAATCCCCATGTAGCGAGTGTACAGCTATTCATGCGCCCTTGGCTGATGCTTGAAGAAAAAGTAGAGTTCGTCGCATTAACATATACGTAGCCACCAGAGACCCATCCACCTCTAGCCGTTGAAACCCACCCTGTGAGTCCCGGAATTGCGGTGCTTGAACCACTAGATGTACCTGTAATCTCGCTAAATGTTGTATTAAAGAAGTATGGTACATCCACCGTGCCTATAGATATTGTTTCACCCTCCGTAACACCATCAATATCGAGAGTGACCTCTTTTTCCACACTTTCAGTATCTAGTTTGATACCTAAACTTCCGTTGTTTAGTGCGCTAATTTCATCCCCCGAGATATTATATAGATATAGATTATAAATGCCATCACTTTGGCGAGACATTATAATCTCAGATGTGCCATCTGCAAAATACACCCCATCAGGAAGTGTAAATGTAACACTACTTAGAGGCTCGCCAATTTTAGTCTCGACATCTGTATTTGGTATCTCGATCGACAACCCTGTGGTCACCATTACATCTAAGAGAGAGAGTTTGAAAGGTGTAATTTTCCCCGCCTCCATAGTTTTATTTATGGTAGTTGAGATACTCTGCGAACGAGCTCCATTTGGTCCTAATGCCACGAAGGATAGCTCTCCGTCAAGAGTTTGTGGTGCGACAAACACCCATATATATTGACCATCACCTGTTGTGAACGACTCATTGAACTCTAGAGTTATAAAGTTGCTGCTACTGCCACTCTCTACAGTAATCTCAGCATCATCAGATACCACATCATATACCACATCTCCGACCACATCTTGAGGGAATGTAATCTCCATACCTGTCAAATCTGCATCGAAATAGTTACGACCATCGGGCACTTCGATTCTTATCATATGCATAAGGTGCGTAAAACTAAGCGATGGCATGCCTATTGCTGAACTCGATAGTTCGTTCATAGTGACAGCCTCCGAGACCATAATATCATACGCACCATTATATTCACCACTCTGCACGGCATCAATCGTATATGCCGCTTGTGTGCCACTTATGTAGTTGGGTATAGGGTATGTTGCATAGTATGTGTACTCGCCACTCTCCATCTGGGGTATTGTAGCGGTAAACTCTGCATCTGAGTATGATGACGATCCGAAGTAACGTAGCGTAAATGTTGTGCCTTCGATTGCGTAGCTCGAAGATGATGAGCTCTTAGCCCACACTGCGATTTGATCGTCACTATCCCATTTTATACTCAAAAAGTCGTTGTTAGATTCATCATCATTTATAGATGTCCGGGAGGTAACTGTAGAGTTACTTTTGATACTCACCTCTACTAGGTTATTAGGTGAGTAGTGTTCTGTCTCTTCGTTTTGACACCCCCAAAAGAGGGCTGAAAATAGAAGAGTAAAATTCATAAATTTCCTCATTTATACAATTTTGTTGTACTTAAAAAATGTCTACATCGCAACAAATGTATGTATTTTGGATTAAAAAAACGAATTTTTTCTATAAAAAAGCCTCAATTTAGGACAATGAGAACTTTTTTATATCTCTAGATACCCCTTCATTACGGCGTATATTGTGAGACCTGCTAAGGATTTAATTCCCAGTTTCTCGAATATATTTTTTCGGTGTGTGATAACAGTTGTGAGGCTAATTGAGAGTCGTGCCGCAATCTCTTTATTTATCAACCCCTCCACAAGGAGCTTTGTGACCTCAATCTCCCGGGGCGAAAGTACCTCACTTGATGCTTCGTTTGGAAGTGGATGTTTTGCCCCATGAGGTGTCCCATGTGTTGATCCATGTGCTGAGTGGTGAAGTCCCTTTATCGACTCCTCGATTTGGCTTTGAGAGGCGAGGATATTTATCTGGTGAAATCCCTGCAGTACATTACTATTTGCACCCGCCTGAGTGAGGATGATTGTTTTGTGGCAACGAGCCTCGAAGAATGCTCCATGCTCCACAACGATATTCGCCGAGACAAAGAGGTGAAAGAAATCCTCTGGTTCACTATCCTTAATCTCCTCGAATGTGGAGCACACCTTAAATACTCCAAATGGAAGCATGCTCTCTAGCATAGCACGAAGCCCCATACTCATGAGTGTATTGGGCGTGAGAATAACGATAATTGGTACTGCTCTATTCATGGTGGTAGGGTTCGTTGCGTAGGATTGTGAAGGCTCGATAGATCTGTTCCGCAAAAATAGCACGGATTATTTGGTGTGAAAATGTCATCTTTGAGAGTGAAAGTTTGCTATTGGCTCGTGCATAAACCTCCGGTGAAAAACCATAAGGTCCACCAATAATGAGCACCAAGCGTCTCACTCCGCTATTCATCCTTTTTTGTAACCACTCTGCAAACTCCAAGGATCTATACTCCGTGCCTCGCTCATCGAGCAACACAACATAATCCCCATCGGTGAGTTGTTTGAGGATTGACTCTCCTTCGCTGGTGCGTTGTTGTTTGATCGACAAGTTGCGGTTGTTTTTGATGTCGGGGAGTGTTGTGAGTGAAAATTTAGCGTAGTGATTCACTCGTTTGGCATACATCTCGAAGAGTGACTCCACCTCTTTGCTATCCGTTTTGCCTATAACAATAAGTTCAATATTCATTCCTCGCCCTTTACTCTAATGTGTCGCTATTCCATTCACCGCCTGCACCCCTATATAATATAGGTCTGCGACTCTCTTCACTCTTCAACCACTCGTAGAGTCTATACAAATTGTATCCATTTCCCGATTCGTAGCCGCCCAAAGAGTATGCAATCACCGAACCAAAATCTCGACTTCGGAAATATGTGGACATGCCACGACGTATATACTCATCCTTGAGTGATGGATCGTTAGAGGGTGTTCCCCCAATGGTTTTGTTGTTGGGCTCTGATGTGGCGTTGATATTAACTTGATCTATAACCCAAAATCCCAACTCTTGGCACAGTTCATAGAACCAAAGAGGTTGCGCATAGTCGGGGGCAATAGTGTTGTGACCCTTAGCTTTTATGCCACGCAGATCCGTGCGGCTTTGCGACTGTGTACTTGCAGCGTTATATCTCTCAATAGAGATTTGTTGAGGGGTACCAAAGTTATAGAGTTTGCCATCTTTATACTCAATATCGAGCAACCCTACACTTCGTGGCACATACTCTGTTACCACTCC
>JAWXSU010000093.1:0-7128 GCA_044434245.1 Rikenellaceae bacterium
AATCATAAAGCCTATTTCTGACAAGTTGCTCCCCAGCAGAGCTTGTTTCCTCTTCAGCTTTACTATGCAAAAATACGATAATTTTCAATGCGAAAACCAACCATTTTTGACCACATTACTTTCAAAAGGGTCGCTTCCGGTAGAGATAGACCTACAACTCCCATCATAAATGCGAGCGCACTGCCCATGGGAACCCCCTTAGCAACAAATACTTGAATTATTGGAACTACACCTGCGGCATTCGCATACATCGGCACTGCAATGATCGTAGCCAAAGGTACAGAATACCATCTTTGAGCAGATAGAGCCTCCGCAAAGAAATTTTCGGGGAGATATCCATGTATGATTGCTCCGATACCAATGCCGATGAGAATGTATATAAATACACCTTTAACGATCCCAAAAGCATCTTTTAGGATTTGTGGAAGTCGTTTAATAAAGGGGATTTTATTCTCCTCCCACTCAACGGCACTCTGGTCACTATTTGCAACTATCTGCTGAACCCATGGAGAGAGCTCACTCTCAAGATGAAACTTTCCTAACAACCACCCTCCAAGAGAGCCTAGTAAAACGCCCGATCCAACATATATTAGTGTTGACTTTATACCAAATGCTCCCAAAAACATAGCCACAGCAATCTCGTTGACTAGAGGCGATGTAATCAAATAAGCAAATGTAACCCCTAGAGGAATCCCCCCTTTTACGAAACCTATAAACAGCGGAATTGAGGAGCAGGAGCAGAATGGTGTGATCGCACCAAATATAGATGCAAATAGATATTGAAAGCCATGCAATTTGCGTGTTGTTAGAAAGTTACGTAGCTTTTCGATAGGGAGGTAAGCATTTACAACACCCATAATTGCACTTATAAAAAAGAGTAAAATTACAATTTTAATTGTGTCGTAAAAGAAAAAATTCACCGCAGCACCGAGGTGTGATGTAGGCTCTATTCCGAAGAGATCGTACGCTATCCAATCAGCAAAGTTTTGTATCATATTTATAGTTTTCAGGTGGATTTATAGAAGCATCGAAAGAAGTACTCATAGTGCAACTAACCCTCAGAGGTGATAAATCTCTACTAGCTTCGGGTGGCGGCGATGAATAAAATTTAAACAGATTCTTAATATTGTTCTTTATCGTTGGGGAAGTCTTGAGTTTTGACATCCTCAACGTAGTGAGCTATAGCTTCGGTCATAATCATGTGAAGATCAGCGTATCGACGCAAGAATCTAGGTGAGAAATCTTGATTTATACCAAGCATATCGTGAATAACAAGTACTTGACCATCAACGCCATCGCCAGCACCAATTCCGATAATTGGGGTTGGAACAGACTCTGCGACTTTGCGAGCAAGAGTTGCGGGGATCTTTTCTAACACGATTGCAAAACATCCTGCATCGCTGAGTAGTTTTGCATCATCAAGAAGTTTTTGAGCCTCCGCTTCACCCTTTGCGCGGACTGTATATGTTCCGAATTTATGGATCGATTGAGGTGTCAATCCGAGGTGTCCCATCACGGGAATTCCAGCAGATAGGATACGTTGCACCGACTCCAAAATCTCCTCACCTCCCTCTAGTTTCACAGCGTCTGCCTCTGTCTCCTTCATGATTCTCACGGCAGATTCGAGTGCTGTTTTTGAGTTTCCTTGGTATGCACCAAATGGAAGATCAACCACAACAAGAGCACGATCTACGGCACGCACAACCGAGCGACCATGATATATCATCATATCAAGAGTTATGGGTAGGGTAGTCTCATATCCAGCCATCACATTTGCTGCTGAATCACCCACTAGGATCACATCGACGCCTGCTGCATCGACAATTTTAGCCATTGAAAAATCATAGGATGTAAGCATTGAGATCTTTTCGCCTCGCTCCTTCATCTCCGTTAGGCGGTATGTTGTCACCGCACGAATATTGCTCTTTGTTGACATTGCATTATATATTAATAGGTGGGCAAAGTTACATTTTTAAACCAATTTGGCAAAATAAATTCCATAAAACAACACCGCCTGCGACAGAAACATTTATCGAATGTTTGGTTCCGACTTGAGGAATCTCGATAGCGGAGTCGCATAAATCCACCACATTTTGATCCACACCCATCACCTCATTACCCAAGACAATAGCATATTTTGCGCCCTCTTCGCATTGGAACTCATGGAGCATTGCGGCACCCTCTACCTGCTCAATGGCGATTATTTTGTATCCCTCCTCTTTGAGAGTTGTCACGCACTCTAGTGTCGAGGTGTTATAGCTCCAATTCACGGTGAGCTCAGCACCAAGAGCCGTTTTGTGAATGTCACGATTCGGAGGTGTAGCGGTTATTCCGCACAGCACAATACGTTCTGCACCAAAGGCGTCACATGTTCTGAATAGTGACCCCACGTTTTGCAGTGAGCGGATATTGTCCAACACCACGACAACACCCATCTTTGCTTTGTGTGCAAACTCCTCGACGCTGACACGTCCCAACTCTTGATTTGTAATCTTTCGCATTTTGTAATGTTTAAAGTGCAAATGTAACTATTTTTCGCAATTTCAACATCTATTACCATATATTTAGGGGTAAAATTCCAAAATTTGAAAAAAAAATCATACTTTTGTGTTATTGAATAATTATAGAATATGGGAATGAAAAAACTCGCTCTGTCGACTCTGATAGTTGTGTTGTCTGCCGTGCAGTTTCTTGT
Source organism: Rikenellaceae bacterium (assembly GCA_044434245.1). Classification (GTDB taxonomy): domain Bacteria; phylum Bacteroidota; class Bacteroidia; order Bacteroidales; family Rikenellaceae; genus Alistipes. The sequence continues at coordinate 2,696 of JAWXSU010000093.1, forward strand.
GGCGCAAGAACGAATATCTCTACATACGGATTTTGATATGTACTTTGATAATAAAGAGATCTCTAAGACCAACTATGCTGTGCAAGGGGTGGATATTCAGTCTGGTACGGATTTCTATGGTCGATTGATACTTTCGGCAGAGTTAGAGTGGGACAGATACAATACATTGGTTGTGGGTGGTGACTTCTCGAATAACTATGGTGAGAATATAGATGGCTTCTTTAGTTACGCCAAACCTATTATTCACTACAAATATAACTCCGAGAAGTTGAAGTTTGTAGCGGGAATATTCACAAATCGTGAGATGCATATAGATAGCTATTCAACAGCTTTTTATAGCGAAACGAATCGAAATGTAGATAATCATGTTAATGGAGTGTTGGCACAATATAACGATGGCGACTCTTTCGTGGAGGTTGCATGCAACTGGAGTGGCGAGTACTCGGAGTCGTCGAGAGAGAAGTTCTCGATACTTTCTGCTGGGCGTCACTATCTCAAAACATTCTACTACGGTTATAACTATTTGATGTATCACTATGCAGGAAGTATGTCCGAAGATGAGGACTCGGTGGTTGATATTCAGATGCTTAACCCGTGTGTAGGAGTGCGATTGGGTCAAGATATCACAGTGGATATTAAATTGGGTGCAATATTAACATCGCAACATGATAGGAGTTATAGCGACTCGTGGGAGAGACCGTTGATGGGCGAGGCGGGAGTATTGCTCAAATATAAAGGTTTCTCGTTGGATGAGCGATTATATATTGGCGACAATATCAATCCATTTTTTTATGGACATACGTTGGATAATGGTTACTACATGGCGTATGGTCGAGAGCTATACCCCAATGAGAGTTTCTTTAGAACAGAGGCTGGGATATATAATCGTGCATCATTGGCGTATAATCGCACGATGATGAGTGATAAACTGCGATTGAGAGCTGAGGTTGTAACCCATTACGATGGTTACGGTTTCGGAACACAATACATTCTAAGCGTTGGAGTGAACCTATTTAAGGATCTCTACAATGCTGCAAATCATAAGAGCAAAAGATAACAAATATAAGTAAGAGTATGGCAATCGAGACAAATGAAACGATAAAGGAGAGATCTCTAAACTTCTTGGAGGAGATTATTGAGGAGTCAATCGCAAAGGGCGAAACAAGGGTGCAGACACGTTTTCCACCTGAGCCTAACGGCTATCTCCATATCGGACACGCAAAAAGTATATGTATAAATTTCGGTTTAGCAAAAAAGTATAATGGTCTCTGCAACTTGCGTTTCGACGACACTAACCCTGTGAAGGAGGATGTGGAGTATGTTGATGCAATCAAGGAGGATATAAAATGGTTGGGTTTTGATTGGGCAGTGGAGTGTTATGCGTCGGATTATTTCGTGCAGTTGTACTCTTGGGCTCAAGATCTTATACGTCAGGGGTTGGCTTATGTTGATGACCAGACTCAAGAGCAGATTCGAGAGGGTAGAGGTACAGTTTCTGTTCCGGGAGTTGACTCTCCATTCAAGAGTCGCTCAGTGGAGGAGAATATGCAACTCTTTAGCGAAATGCGTGAGGGTAAATATCCCGATGGAGCGAAGGTGTTGCGTGCAAAGGTCGATATGTCTCACCCAAATATGTTGATGCGTGATCCGATCTTGTATCGTATTATCCACACAGACCACCACCGCACGGGAGATAAGTGGTGTATATATCCAATGTATGACTATACACATGGTCAAAGTGATTCTATCGAGAAGGTTACCCACTCAATATGTACGTTGGAGTTTGATGTTCACCGTCCATTGTACGATTGGTTTATCGAGGCATTGAAAATCTACCCATCACACCAATATGAGTTTGCTCGTCTGAACTTAACCTATACCATGATGTCGAAGCGTCGACTATTGAAACTTGTGGAGACAGGTTCAGTAATGGGTTGGGATGATCCACGAATGCCGACAATATGTGGTCTGCGCAGACGTGGATACACACCTGCTTCGGTGCGTGCTTTTGCCGAGATGGTAGGTGTTGCTAAGCGAGATAACGTTATCGACCTAGGTAAGATGGAGTATTGTGTGAGAGAGGATCTTAATAAGGTTGCGGAGCGTCGCATGGCGGTGTTGAACCCACTGAAGGTTACGGTAACGAACTTTGCAGAGCTCGACAAGAGAATTTTCAGCGCAATAAATAACCCTGAAGATGCTGAGGCAGGATCACGAGATATCCCATTCTCTGAGACACTATGGATCGAGAGAGATGACTTCATGGAGAATCCGCCAAAGAAATATTTCAGACTTAGCCCAGGAGGTGAGGTGCGTTTGAGATATGCATACCTTCTAAAGTGTGAGGATGTAGTCAAGGATGAAGAGGGTAATATCGTAGAGTTGCTATGTACAGCAGACCCATCTTCGGGAGAGGGTTCGTCGAGCGATGGACGCAAGGTGAAGGGGGTAATCCACTGGGTGTCGGCATCTCATGCCGTTGAGTCGGAGGTGCGCTTGTTCAATCCACTCTTCACCAAGGAGAATCCGGATGACTGTGAGGAGGGTCAAACATGGGAGGATAACCTAAACCCAGAATCAATGGTTAAGATCACAGCTTATCTAGAGCCATCATTGGCGACAGCAGAGGTTGGAAAACCATTCCAATTTGAAAGAGTTGGATATTTCTGCGCAGATAGAGATACAACACCCGAGAAGTTGGTATTCAACAGAACCGTTACTCTCAAAGATTCATGGGCAAAAGTAGCCGCAAAAAGATAGGGATTTTATACCTATATTATATATAGCAAAAAAAACAGATTTTTAGAATCTGTTTAAGTTTTTCTCGCTAGATTTGCTAAGAGAGATGTTGCTTTGATTTTCTCTCTTTGCATAAGGCGCATAGCAGTGCCTATGTAACGCAGTGCTAAGAGAGAAAAGCAAGGTGACAGATCCTTAGCAAAATAGATGAGAGAAATTTAAACAGATTCTAAGCCTAATACTCTTCGGAGGTTGGGCTTAAATTTTTAAATGTAGCAAATATGCAAATTCAAGATTCAGATATCGCAGCTCTTCGAGAGTTGTTATGTAGCAAGGAGGGGCAGAATATAGTTATTGTGGCTCACACTAATCCCGATGGAGACGCTTTGGGTTCATCGCTGGCATGGTCGCTGATACTTCAACGTATGGGGCATAAGACAACATGCATCGCACCCAATAAGTACCCATATTTTATGGAGTGGATGGATGGAATAACCGATATGTATAATTTTAAACACAATCCCGAAGAGGTGACACGTGCAGTCGAGGAGTCGGATATTATCTTTTGTCTAGATTTCAACACCACAACACGACTCGAAGCGTTGGGAGATACAATTATGGTAAATTCTACGGCACGTAGGGTTTTGATAGATCACCATCTCAATCCAGATAGAGACTCTTTCGATATTGTTTTTTCGTTCCCAGAGGAGTCGAGCACATGTTTTGTGTTGTACTCCGTTGTCGAAAAGTTGTTCGGAGTGGAGGTTATAGATCAAACTGTGGGAGAACTTATATATACAGGTATGATGACAGACACCGGAAATTTCTCGTTTGCCAAGCTGAGCCCTGCACTTTATCGTGCTTTGGCGGTGCTCTCCGAGGCGAAGGTTGATGTGCCAAAGATTAATAATTATATATATAACTCCTTTAGCGAGGGTCGTGCAAGATTGTTCGGATATGTGGTAAACCGTAAAATGAAGATTATTGAGGATGGAACTGTGGCGTACATGTCGCTTACGGAGCGTGAAATGAGAGAGCATAATTTCCAGCAGGGCGATAGTGAAGGGTTCGTGAACTACCCACTCACGGTTGCAAAGATGAAGGTTTCGGCACTTTTTATAGCACAACGAAAATTTATTAGAGTCTCTTTACGCTCGCGTGGGGATATAGATGTCAACCTTTTTTCACGAAAATACTTCGGTGGAGGGGGGCATAAGAATGCCGCCGGAGGTAAATCATTCGTTCCGATGAAGGAAACTATCGAATATTTCTGTAAATCGATAGAGGAGTTTTCGGCAGATGGGGGGCTTAATGGATAAATCTAAGGTTGAGGTTTTTGATATATGTCAAAAACCTCAATTTTTTAACTTGTTGGTGATGTGGTAGATAGATATTTTAGTTAATTTATTTTCAAAAATAATGTCAGAAAAGTTTGCAGATTAGCAAATAATCTATACCTTTGCAACCGCAATGAAGGAAACAACGTTGCACGGTTCTAAAGAATTAAGGATACAGCGAGGCGCATTTAAGGTTTAACGGGAGGCAGATTTATTTTTAGCTAACGGTTAATTGAAAAAAAAATATTTTCAAAAATATTTGGAAATTAAAAAATAATGCTTACCTTTGCAACCGCAATACGACAAACGGTTTGTGTTGCAGACAAGTTCTTAAAATGATGCGAGTGAGTTTGGTGG
>JAWXSU010000094.1:0-7088 GCA_044434245.1 Rikenellaceae bacterium
TCGCTCCCTCGAATGCAGCGTATGGACCTCCCGAGTCGTAGTTGTGAAGTTGCTTCAATGGAATACCCATCTTTTGGATCACATACTTCTCTTTGATACCTGCACAGAAAATATCTGGCTTATACATCTCGACCAACTTCTCCATCTCGTAGTGGCTCAAATCGTCAATTACGAGCGAACCCTTTTGCATATCTGCCATAAGTCCATCGTAGTTGTTGAACTCCATACCATTAGCCTTAAGTGTCTCTAGCTCCTCCTCGGTCTTGCGTGGGCGGTAACGAGTCTCGTCCGCTGTTACGGTGATCTCCTCGATGTTACGGCTATCAGCGTCGATCTTGATTGTTGGAATCACAACACGACCCTCATAGTCGTCACGGTGACCAAACTCATAACCAGCCGAAAGAGTCGTCATACCCAACTCATTGAACAACTCTTGGTAGTGGTGAGCACGAGATCCACCAACGAACAACATTGTTGTTTTGCCCTCAGTCTTGGTGCGAGCCTCAGCAGCAGCTGCCTCAACAGCCTTCATCTCCTCGGCAATCACCTTCTCGATTTGATCGATCAACTCTTGCTCGCCAAAGAACTCTCCGATCTTGCGAAGTGTCTTAGCTGTAGCCTCAGCACCAATGAAATTACACTTAGTCCATGGAATACCAAATGAAGTCTCCAACATCTCAGCTACGTAGTTGATTGAGCGGTGACACATAACAAGACTTAGGTCTGCAGTGTGTGCTCTCTCGAACTTTTGCATTGTGGTGTTACCAGACATTGTAGCGATAAGCTCGATTCCACACTTCTCAAGTAGAGCCTCGATAGCGAAAGCATCACCACCGATGTTATACTCTCCGAGGATGTTCACACGATATTTGAACTTACCCTCGATAGTGTCGTCGTTACCGATAAGGTTCTTGTAAAGACCGTTGTTTGCGATGTGGTGACCTGCCGATTGCGACACTCCACGATAACCCTCGCACGAGAATCCAAAGATGTTACAATCTGGAAACTCCTCCATCATGTGACGAGCCACACGGTGAACATCATCACCAATAAGACCCACTGGACATGTCGAGAATATTGCAATCGCTTTGGGGTGGAACAACTCGTAAGCCTCACGAATAGCTTGCTTTAGTTTATCCTCACCACCAAACACGATATTTGAATCTTGCATATCTGTTGACATACAGTATGGGATGTAGTTCGCATCACTCTCAGTCTCTGGACGAGTTTGGTTACGACGCGTAAGCCACGAGTAGAATCCACAACCGATAGGTCCGTGTGTGATATTTACAAAGTCACGTGTTGGGCCCAAAACCACACCCTTACAACCTGCATAGGTACAACCGCGTTGTGTGATGATACCTGGGATAGTACGAACGTTCGCTTGGATCTTTGGGATCAAATCAGGATCATTTACTACGATGGCCTGAGTTCTCTTTTTAGCAACCTTTTTTGGATAGACTTTCGTAACTTCCTCTACGAAGCCTTCCATGCTTGGCATTGTTGTCTCTTTCATAGTCATCTAAATTTAATCTACTGTTACTTCTCCTGTCTCTCCCGTGCGAACACGTACAGACTCTGTTGCGTTTACGACGAAGATTTTACCATCGCCACTCTTGCCCGTTTGGTTTGCTTTGATTATGGTCTCAACCGCAAGATCTTTCTTATCATCTGCCACCACGAGGGTAATCATACGCTTCGATTTGAGGCGTGGGTCGCCTTGGTGCATCAACTCCAAGTACTCGGGATCTACCGATTCAGACTTCTCTTCGTCGTGATGTCCTTTACCTCGTCCAGTCACAGCCATTGCGGTGAATGAAGGGAGGTCGACATCCGAAAGAGCCTTCTTCGTATCCTGCAACTTAGCGATGCGAATTATTGCCATTATAAGTTTCATTGTCTTAATTTTTTTGGGGATTAAACCTCTTTGAATCCAGTTGACACTGTGTAGCACTCCTCTACTGGAGTAACGAAGATTTTACCATCTCCGAATTGTCCTTGCTCGCCTGAACGTGCAGAGTACATGATTGTCTCGATTACGAAATCTTTATCCTTCTCTGGGATCGTAATCATTAAAAGATCCTTTGGTAACTCATCATAAGTTACGTTTCCTGCCTTGATACCGCGTTGCTTACCACGTCCAAAAACTGACAACTTTGTTACAGCTGGGAAGCCTGCATCAAGCAATGCTTTCATTACAACTGCCGACTTCTCTGGTCTAACTATAGCTCTTATTAAATACATGATTTCTCTTTTCTTAAAGGTTAAATAAATGTGTTGTTGTGTATTGAGTCGTTATTTGGTTTTGATACCCAAATATTTTGAGTACCAAAACCAGATTGCGACACGACTCATACGAATTAGTTCATGATACCGAATGAAACAAGTAGTGTCTCCAACTCCTCCATCTCAAGTGGTTGTGGGATAACGAACATTTGGTTACCGTTGATTTTTGATGCAAGTGAACGATACTCGTCAGCTTGTGGGTGCTCTGGAGCGTGGTCGATAACTGTCTTACGGTTGATCTCTGCGTGTTGAACCATGTTGTCACGTGGCACGAAGTGGATCATTTGAGTACCCAACTTCTTTGCAAACTCCTCGATCATGTTTGCCTCGTTGTCTACCTTACGTGAGTTACAGATAAGTCCACCCAAACGAACTGTACCTGCTTGACCAAACTTGTTGATAGATTTACAGATGTTGTTTGCTGCATACATCGCCATCATCTCACCCGAGCAAACGATATAAACCTCTTGAGCCTTACCATCGCGGATTGGCATCGCAAAACCACCACATACTACGTCACCAAGTACATCATAGAATACATAGTCTAGGTGTTTGTCATCATCATAAGCACCAAGTTGCTCAAGTAAGTTGATTGAAGTGATGATACCACGACCTGCACATCCTACTCCTGGCTCTGGACCTCCTGACTCAACACAACTTGTGTTCTTGAAGCCCTCCTTCATTACGTCATCGAGATCGATGTCCTCACCCTCGTCGCGAAGTGTATCTAGTACTGTCTTTTGTGCCAAACCATGCAACAAAAGACGAGTTGAATCTGCCTTAGGGTCACAACCCACTACCATTACCTTCTTACCCATCTCAGCTAGTCCAGCTACTGTGTTTTGAGTTGTGGTGCTCTTACCGATACCACCTTTTCCATAAATTGCAATCTTTCTCATAACTTTAAAAATAAAATGTGTTTTTAAATAAAATTAATTTGTTTACTCTCTTATGCTCTTTATTGTATCAGAAAGTGTGCCAAAAAGGTGAGTATAATAAAAATATTTTAATAGTTAGTTTGTAATTAGCAATAAATCAATGAGATGGAAGTGATATTTTTCGGTGTATAGAAATTGGTCATTTTAGATGTAGTTATTAATTAAATTTAAAAATCCTACATTCATGTAATTTGGTTACTTGAATGTAGGATTTTTACCTATAACATGCTACTTCGGTGTAGGATATTGCGATGTTCTATACCTAGTAATTGCGAATTATGCCAACTCTGTCGATAAACGACACTCTATAATAGAGTTGCAAACCTCACGTTTGCGAAATATATAATTTCGATCTGGACAGCTCTCCGTATGTGTAGAGATTACTCTATCTTCACACTTCGAAAACCCAAAGTGAAGTACCGATGTCGCCATGGCGGATATATCTGCTGGGTCGTGGCACACCATAAGGGTTAGGCTACCCAACATCTCATGAGCATGTTTTATACTCTCTCTGAGCGACTCTTTAAGTTCCCAGTCGAGTGCCGAGAATGGTTCGTCGAGCAGCAGCATTGAGGGTTCGGATGCTATAGCACGAGCCAGTGCAACACGCTGTTTTTGTCCGCCCGAGAGTTGGTGAGGTCGACGATTTTTGAGTGCTGCGATATTGAAACACCCTAGTAGCTCCATCACTCTATTGCTGTTTTTTGTGGGTTGAGCGTATGAAATCTGCTCAAATACACTCATGTTGGGGAAGAGTGCGAAATCTTGAAACATGAGTCCCGTGCGTCGTTTTGCGGCTGGGACAAAAATTTTAGACTCCGTGTCGCACCACACCTCCCCATCGAATACAACAGATCCTCGGTGAGGTTTTACTAACCCCGATATTATTCTCAGAAGTGTCGTCTTTCCAATTCCCGATGCTCCACGCAGACAGACGATCTCCCCACGGTTTAAGTTCGCTTGTACATCTAGCAGTGATCTTCCCTCGACTGTGTAGAGAGGTTGTTTTATATTAATTTCCAACATAGTCGTTTTGGTTTTTGTGTGAATGGTTGTTGAAACTGTAGATTATCGTTAACAGTACCATTGCTACGATAAATAATACCATCGAGTATTTGTTGGCATTGTCGTACTGCAACGCCTGCACCTGATCGTAGATCGCAATAGAGGCGACACGAGTCTCGCCCGGGATATTGCCGCCAACCATTATTATCACACCAAACTCTCCGATGCAGTGGGCAAACGATAGGGCCAAAGATGTGATGATTGAGGGGATCATGTTGGGCAGAAGAATCCTAAAGAAAATATCAAGTTTCGATTTGCCTAGTGTCTGAGCCGCATCGCTCAGAGAGCGGGGGATAGCTACGAATCCAGCTCTGAGGGGTTGGATCATAATCGGAAGTCCAAATATCACGCTACCTATTAATATACCCTCGAAACTAAATGCAAGGCGGCTATCATAGGTTTCGTACCACCACGCTCCGAACCACGAGTTGGGGCTATATATCATAAGTAGGTAGAATCCCAAGACGATCGGTGGCAACACCATTGGAATGCTGATGAGAGCCTCGAATAGCGAGCGTCCTATGAATCTTTTATACGCCAATGTGTAGGCTATGGGTAACCCAACAACGAAGAGTATAGCCGTAGTGCTAAATGCTAGCTTACCGGTTAGTATCATTGTTTGCCAGAAATCGACATCATTTATAAACTCCATCCTTTTGATATTTTAAAAATATTTACAATGTAACGATTTATGCATTATCTGTGCCAAAATGGTTGTATAGTGTAATAAAAGGGCGTTGTGTTTGGTATTCAGATGGTTGTGTGTTGGAGGGGATGTGTCTATAAAAGAATATTCCTACATATATGTAATTGCTTTTACATATATGTAGGAATATTGATGCGGTGCGGTTACACCTATATTATAAATCTAACTACGCCTCAATACTATCGTCGCTATATTCATCGAGTCGATCCTCCCACAAGAAGTGTTTAGTCTCTTTGGCTGCGACACCCGAAAGGGCGACGAGAGCTATGATGTTAGGGATTGTCATAAACACATTCATAACATCGGCGATGTTCCATACAACTCGTAGATTCATCACTGCACCAGCGTATATCACCACAATCCACAACACTCTAAACCACTTTATAATTTTGTCTCCTCCAAGATATTGCACAGCCTTTTCGGCGTAGTAGCTCCATCCGAGGATTGTTGAAAATGAGAATGTTGCAAGACATAGCATCAATATAATATTACCCACGTATGGGATTTTTGCAAATGCGATCTCAGTGAGTAGCCCTCCTCCTAGGGTGTCGATATCGGGGTGAGCGACAACGCTACTTACCAACACTAAACCTGTGATTGCGCATATCACAACCGTGTCCCAGAATGTTCCTGTAGATGATATTAACGCTTGGCGAACGGGGTTGCGACTCTTAGCTGCCGCAGCAACAATAGGTGCAGAACCCATACCCGATTCGTTGGAGAACAGACCGCGTGCGATACCATATCTTGCGGCGGTCATCACTGCGGCACCTACAAAACCTCCACCTGCGGCACGAGGTGTGAATGCTGAAGATACGATAAGTTCTAGCGACTCACCTAAAAATGGAGCGTTAGCAAACAATATATATATACATCCACCCAGATATAGGATTGTCATAAATGGCACCAATTTACCGCATACATTAGCTATACCCTTCACTCCAAAGAGTGTAACCCACGCAATAGCGATTGAGATAAGTGCTCCACTAATATATTTTGAAAGACCGATAGTCTCCGACATCACTGTAGCGAATGCGTTGGATTGCACGGAGCTACCGATACCAAATGCAGCGAGAATTGTAAATATCGCAAACAGAACAGCCAGCCACTTATATTTAGCACCCATACCTCGTTCGATAGCATACATTGGACCTCCGATCATCTTGCCATCCGCACGCTTAACTCGGTATTTAACAGCTAGTAGAGCTTCGGCATATTTGGTTGCGATACCCAATATTCCCGACATCCAACACCACATCACAGCACCCGGGCCTCCAAGAGCTACGGCGGTTGCAACACCGACAATATTACCTATTCCAATGGTCGCAGCAAGCGAAGTTACAAGAGCTCCAAATTGGCTTACATCGCCATCTGCATCGCTATCTTTTGAGATAGATAGTTTGATTCCAGTGAGCAGTTTGCGTTGAGGGAATTTTAGGCGAATAGTTAAAAATATGTGACACCCGAAAAGAGCGATAATCATTGGCCACCCCCAAAGCCATCCGCTAAGAGTCTCAAAAAATAGATCGATTGTGTTTAACATCTTGATTATATTGTTGTTTGTTTGCAAATATACTCTAAAATAATTAAATATCAAAAAAATTTAATAAATATGGAATGTAATATTATCGTAACATCAATCCCAAATTAAATTTATACTTTTGCCGTACATATAAATTAATGTATTTGAAGATGAAGATTATCTCTAGATTTTTGGCTTTTTTAGCCAGTGTATTATTTGTGGTGTCGTGTGGTTGCGGCGGTGAAGCCGTAAACAAGCAGGCGAAGTATATATTCTATTTCATTGGTGATGGTATGTCGGCAGCACAGGTGCGACTCGCTGAGGCAGCTCTGACCTCTGCGGAGTTTGCGGAAAATTATGCAATGTTGACATCGTCGCAAAAGGTTGTGAAGAGTTTGAATATCCAAAGGTTGGATGTTACAGGTTTGGCGACAACAAATGCCCAAAATCGTTACATTACTGACTCTGCGGCAGCGGGTACAGCTCTTGCAACAGGGAGCAAGACAAACGTAGGTGTGATATCTCAAGGCTCAGATGGCGCAAATCTCAAAACTATGGCGGAGATGGCAAA
>JAWXSU010000095.1:0-7010 GCA_044434245.1 Rikenellaceae bacterium
CGCTCTGAAAATAGCGATTGAATTTGATCGAGTTCACTCCTCTAAATTTATTTTCTCTACCCATTCTGCAAAGGTAGGTATTATTATTTTATTGGGTGGTCTAAACGCCTATACCTAAAGGATAATTCGCAAAATTATATTTTGCGAATTATCCTTTTAACGTTTTAGCGGACTAAACCCCCTTCCTCGTGAGGGGTATAATTAACGAGTCAAAAGCGAGTCAACTTCAACTATAGGGGTGATAATAATATCCTCGACACTCATCTGCTCTCGCATAAGATACGCTTTAGGGAATATCTTCTGTATGCGTTCCAACATTATCACCGCCTCCTCTTGGGTGACGCAATTTCCAGCACTTACCTTGAAATATGGGTTCTCGTAGACCATATATACCTCCTCTGTGGGGAAATTTTGTTGAAAAAGTATCTTCGCCTCATCCGCCTTTGCACGAGCTGTTGGTCCATTATCGAAGAATATTCCTATTCTATAACCCAAAAAGTTTGATTTATCGGGTTGTACAGATATTCGACGAAGGGCACTTTGCGCTTGGTCGGACTCGGTGATGGTGACTCGTGCTCCCGATTGTGAGGGTTGCGAGAGTTTCGATTTAAATTGCTCTAAGCTCTGAGCTTGTGCTACATGTGCAAAGATGATTGCTAGTAGTGTAACAATTTGTCGTGCCATTATCTCAATAAATTTTCAAAGTTTATATTTAATTTCTTCGCCTTTACCCCCTTGCCAGAGAGTTGTTTCGTGTTACGTCCTACCCCCGAAAGCGAGATATCGTACCCAAATGTTAATCTATCCATATATTGCTCAATGGGGCGTCGTCGCAGGGCGTAGAGTGATGCAGGATCATCCCTGCGCACCCTCCATCTCGACTCCACTTGCGTCACACCTTGAGGTGCTACACGGAGCGTGTCGATGAGGATAAACGAGATTAAAGCCTCCCGTTTTAGCTCTGCTACAATCTCCGCCTCCCGAAGAGTCACATCTCGTTGCGAGTCATTGCGTAGGGTCAACTTTACGACCATCTCTTCGAGATTGGAGTCATCAATAACCTCAATAGCCTCGACCCCAAAATCGCCGGGGCTCACCCCACACGACATGAACAACAGTGCAACAAGAGCGATGATCTGACACCTCATAACATTACATTTTAGTTGCCACATATATACGAGCGATTCCGAAACTTTGCGAAATCACTCGACACTCTTTCAACCCCAAGCTCTCCATCATCTCCACAATTTTCGGAGGTACCGGAAACTCATCCACCGAGGCTGGAAGGTATTCGTATGCACGTCGATCCTTCGATATCAACCCTCCAATGAATGGTAGAATATGTCGAGAATAGAGGTTGTAGAACCATCTAAATATTGGATTATCGGGTGTCGAGAACTCCAAAATAACGATGTGCCCACCTCGTTTCACAACTCTTGTCATCTCACTTAGCCCACCACGCAGATCGCCAAAATTACGCACGCCAAATGCCACTGTCACCACATCAACCGAACCATCTTCCATATCGATACTCTCCGCTATGCCACATCTAAGATCGACTCTGTCGCACAATTCCATAGCCTCCACCTTGCCTCTTGCGACATTTAACATCCCCTGCGAAAGGTCGATACCCACAACACATGTTTGCGAGATCTTACGAGCCATAGCTATTGCCAAATCTCCCGTGCCCGTTGCAAGGTCGAGGATAAGTTTCGGGGAGTACCCCTCCACAATTTTCACCACCCGTCTACGCCAAATCTTGTCGATCTGCACCGAAAGAATATGGTTTAGACGATCATACTCCGGGGCGATGTTATCGAACATCTCCTTCACCTCTTCGCTCTTTGTTGACTCCTCTCTATTGTATGGTTTCATCTATTTATCAATTACTTATACTTCACAATTTCATCGGGTGTTATCGTCGCCACAATCCTCGTGGGGATTGTCATCACCAGCAATATCACCCCCACAACTCCCACATTGAGAGCCACAATCCACCACACTCCTAACTCTATGGGTACCTCCGAGAGCATATACCCCGACGCTTCGAGTTTCACAACTCCCCATCGTTGCTGCACCCAACACACCACCAATGCAACACAGTTACCCCAGAGCAATCCTCTCACAATAACACCCAACGCACGATAGAGAAATATCTTGCGCAGTGCGCCATTTCCCATCCCGAGAGATTTCAAAATCCCGATCATGCGGCTACGCTCCAGCACCAAAATCAGGAGTGCTGTAGTCATATTAAACAACGCCACGATCAACATTATCGACACCACGACAACTCCATTAACATCGTGCGTTCGCAACCAATCATAAAGTGCTGGGTAGATCTCCTCGATCGAAAACGCCGCAACACCTCCCATCGAGGGCTCAGATGCAAAGATAACCATTTTATTTAACTCTTCGGCTATCTGCTCCGCTTTGTCGATATCACGAATCCAAATCTCCACCCCCGATATTTCATCTTGCGACCATCCATTAATTTTGCGTATAGCCTCCATATCGCCAATAACGATGCTCTTTTCGATCTCTCCAGCACCCACCGAGAACACCCCTCCCACTTTGAATGTCAATCTATCAACACTCCCCTCATCATTGGTAAAGAGGAGCTCTGCCCGATCTCCAGCCTCAAGTGACATATCGTCGGCTAAATCTTTGGATATTAGCAGTTCTCGTCTCGACAATGAGGCACCAAATCGTGGGGTATGACCATCGATAAGATATTTTTCGAAAAATGGTGAGTTGTACATCGAGTCAACACCCTTAATCATCACACCCTCGATAACACCATCTCCGCCACGCATAATTCCACCACGCATAATAAACTCCGAACGCCGTATTTGCTCCTCGAAAGATAGTATCGAATCTAACTCTTCGCAACGCATCACGGGGTACTCTCCCGACTGCGCAACACCTCGTATTGAACTCACCACGATATGCCCCGAAAGTCCCGAAAGTTTATCATTGATTTGCACTTTGAACCCTCCAATCACCGACATTGTGATAATCATCACTATGATTCCCAACGCCACAGCCACCGTAGCCACTCGCATCATGATGCTTGGCTCGTGACCGCCACGATTTTGTTCGCTACGTCGAGCTATGAAATACTCTAGATTCACTCTTTGAAAGATGAAGATTTTACTGTTGATTCAAAAAATATTATAGTTAGTTACAATAATATGGTGCAAGGTAACACATTTTTTCCTATTTTTGACACCAAAAGCAAAAACAATGCTCATTTTTGGCGGATGCAATTTTATAATCTGCCGAAACGTTATATATGAAAACTTTAAATTTATGTTACTACAAACACTTCAAGCAGCAGCTACAGATCCCACCACAGCAAATAATATCTACGCAAACTTCACATCGTCGGGGGCATTCTTCCTAATGATCGCTATCGGAATCGTCGGTTTCATCGTGCAACAGAGACTCAAGTCTGTGTTCCGCAAATACTCCGAAGTACCATCACCAAATGGTATGAGTGGAGCTGAGGCTGCTGCTAAGATGCTAAGAGACAACAATATCCATAATGTGAAAATCATACACGTGGGCGGTCAACTAACAGACCACTACAACCCCGCAACTCGCACCGTGAACCTCAGCGACAGCGTATATGCCAGCCGTAGTGTGGCGGCTGTAGCGGTGGCATGTCACGAGTGTGGTCACGCCGTGCAACATGCACGTGATTACGCTCCACTTGTGCTACGTTCTCAATTAGTTCCGGTGGTTCAATTCTCATCAAGCATGGCGACGTGGGTTATAATCGCTGGTATGTTGCTCCTCTCGTCGGGTATGGGTGAGGCGATATGTTGGGTCGGAATTGCGATGATCGCTATGTCGGCACTTTTCTCAATCGTGACTCTTCCGGTCGAATACAACGCTTCATCACGAGCTTTGGAGTGGATGGAGAGTAGCCGCACAGTGCAGGGGGTGGCTCTAAACCAAGCATCGGAGGCTTTACGTTGGGCAGCTAGAACTTATCTCGTAGCGGCACTCTCGGCAATCGCCACGGTGTTGTACTACGTGATGATTGTAATGGGTCGTAGAGACTAATACACCACATTTTCAAATGGAGGATTACAGTGGCAAAGTTGGAGCGTCGTGCTTTCTATTGATCCTAATACTTATTGTTGGTGGGTATATCCCAGCGATGAGTATTGGAGGGGTCGATTTGAGGCGTATTGATATATTGTCTCAGGTGAGATCGTCGCAAGAGGCAGACATGATCGATTTTGATACCAATATCAACGACTTCTCGATCCCTAAAGGAGAGCCCTTAAAGTTCAACGAAGAGGAGTTCGAGATAGATCTCCACGAAGTATCTGCCGCTGCTGCACAAGCACGAGAACTTGTAGCGTTGCTCCATGAAGAGACACCACCACAACAGGCAGAGTATAGCAAAGAGGAGAGGGAATCAGAGTCAAAAAATGTGATCGACACAACACGGCTACTGAGCGACATAAAACTCACACCTATAGAGAACTACGACTCCACAGCAGATGACAATCCGCTGCATAGATTATACGCCAAACTCAACACTCCAGCATCGACAATACGCATTGCATTGCTTGGTGACTCGTTTGTTGAGGGAGATATTTTGTCGTGCGACTTACGTGAAATATTACAGAGCAGATATGGCGGTCAAGGTGCAGGTTTTGCCCCCATAGATTCACCTCTAACACGTTATCGACGAACAGTAAAGACAACATCTCAGGGGTGGACAACATTCAATATCATGCAAAAACGTACCACACCAGAGTCACTATCGCCGCACTACTTCGTGTCGGGGTGGGTTTCGCAACCAACCGCTGGGGCGACAACACGCTGGGAGGGAAGTGAATCTCGCCGCCATCTAATGTCGTGGAGTGGAGCTCACCTGTTATTTCTGAGCCGTGGAGGTGCAACAATCGAAACGACCGTCAACGACACAGAGCACAAAACCCACATTGTGAAGGGTCAAGAGGCGGTTCAGCAGATCGAAATTAAGGGGGAGAATATCTCGTCACTAAGCATGAAGATCGTTAGCGGAGCGGAGGATTTCATCGGTTATGGTGCGATCTTCGATAGCGGATCTTCGGGAGGAATCACGGTCGACAACTACTCCGTAAGGAGCAATAATGGTCAGGCGATGTTGTGGACTAACCCCGCTGCAAATGTGCAGGTTGACCACATCGTTGGAGGGTATGACTTGGTAATCCTACAGTATGGTCTCAACATCATGCAAAAGGGGGTGAATAACTACACACGCTACAGTGCACAAGTCGAGAAGATGATCGCTTTTGCTAGGGAGTGTTTCCCCACGGCTGCAATTCTGGTGATGGGAGTGAGCGACCGTTCGATGAAGGAGAATGGCACATACAAAGCTATGAAAGAGGCTATTAACCTCACCCATTATCAACGTCAAGCAGCTCAAAATACACATGCAGCATTTTGGAGCACCTACGATGCTATGCAAGCGCAGGGGGGGATGTCAAACTTCGTGACCCAAGGGTGGGCAGCAAAGGACTTCACACATATAAACCTCGCCGGAGGACGACAAGTCGCCATGGCTCTTGCCGATGCACTCATATTTGACAACTACACCTCGTGTCCACCGATCATACGCAAGAACTACGATCGTGTGATACCTCTAGAATCGAAGGTTGAGAGCCTAAAATTATCAATCGAGTAGAGGTATGAATCTGGATTTTTTACCCCAACCTCTCGTCGAGAGTATCTACGCACTTCTGAGATATAACCCTCAGGAGCCTATGATATTCAGCAGTGGCATCTTCCTATTTTTATTTGCGATATTTGCCACTATATATGGTGCTCTGAAGAGATATCCCACGCCTCGCATACTCTATGTTGTGGCGTTTTCGCTCTATTTCTACTACAAATCTAGCGGTCTATACTTTGGGCTTTTGATCTTTGCATCTCTGAGCGACTATACTATCGCCCATTATCTCTATATAGCTCACAAAGAGTGGGTTCGCAAGGGACTATTGTGGCTTAGCGTGGCAGTGAATCTCGGGATGTTGGGGTACTTCAAATATACGAACTTCTTTGCCGACATCACAAATAATATATTTGGCGAGGGGGTACTGGAATTTCAGAATATATTCCTTCCGGTGGGAGTATCATTCTTTGTGTTTCAATCTCTAAGCTACACAATCGACATCTATCGGGGGCGGCTAAAACCTTTGGATCGTTGGGGGGATTATCTCTTCTATCTGAGTTTCTTTCCGCAACTTGTCGCAGGACCTATTGTTCGCGCTACAGATTTTATACCCCAAATTCGAAAACCTCTATACGTGTCACGTCGCATGTTTGGCGGTGCGATATTTTTGATCGTAAGTGGTCTGTTCAAAAAGGCGGTGATTAGTGATTATATATCGCTAAATTTTGTAGATCGCATCTTCGACGATCCTCTCCTATACTCTGGGTTCGAGTCTCTTATGGCGATATATGGGTATGCTCTACAGATCTATTGCGACTTCTCGGGATACTCCGAAATGGCGATTGGATTGGCTCTACTCTTGGGATTTCACTTCCCTCCAAACTTCGATGCTCCATACAAATCTGCGACAATCACAGAGTTTTGGCGCAGATGGCATATATCTCTATCTTCGTGGTTGAGGGATTATCTATATATTTCACTTGGTGGAAATCGTAAGGGACAAGCACGAACATACATTAACCTAATGATTACCATGGTGTTGGGAGGTCTATGGCATGGTGCTGCCGTGAGGTTTATATTGTGGGGTGCGCTCCATGGTGTAGCTCTCGCTCTGCATAAGTTATGGATGACAGTGATCCCCTCATCGAAGAGCCTTGGTAGCGAAATGAACCCTATATTGAGATTATTGGGGGGAGTATTTACATTCCATATCGTATGCTTGGGATGGCTGCTCTTTCGTGCCGAGTCGATGCAGTGCGTATCTCTTATGTTGACGCAAATTTTCAGTGACTTCGATGTGACGATAATACCTCAAGTGATCGAGGGGTACAAAGAG
>JAWXSU010000096.1:0-6977 GCA_044434245.1 Rikenellaceae bacterium
CATGGTCACCCAGAGCTAGGTAAGGTATCTAAGGCTCACATCTTCAACGAGATGTTGGAGAACAAGTTGGTTGAGCTTGGTATCAAGGTTAAGAGCCGCCCAGTAGAGATCGGTTACGAGGTTCGTTGCCAAACTCCTATCGCATTCGACTTGACATATTGCTCGGAGCTTGGAATGGGAGTATATCAACTATTCTCTGAGGGTAAGAGTGGATGTATGGTATACGTGAACTCGGAGGGTAACGTGTCGCCATTGTATTTGAAGGATCTTCAAGATCCAACAACAGGAAAGATTCCACCACGTTTGGTTGATATGTCATCAGACAAGGTTAACAACGTAATCAATACAATCCTTAGCTACATCACAGAGGCTGACTACGAGGCTGCAAAGGCTTATGTAGCTGACCCTGCAATGTTTGATTTCAAGAAGATTTTGAACTGGTAGAATTCAAATATCCACGTTAGATAAAAAAGGCTGTTTCCAATGATTTAGGAAACAGCCTTTTTTGTATAACGTAAAATATTAGAATCTGTAGTAAGGGGTGTATTCAAAATAATATCCATTGTTGTCGATATACTGCTCCTCGATATAGAGGACGCCATTTGAGACATATGCATTATAGGTCACAGTGCGCCCATTATAATATAGTGTCAACTTTTTGTAGTAGTTTGAGAAGTCGTACTCGCCGAATGTGTAGTCATCATAGGCAGCATCATAATATTTTCCATCGGTGCAATATTGCTCCCATGTGAATGTACCATCGTAGTTAAGTTCGTAGGTGTAATATATCGTCCACCCAGGAGTGCCCTCCGGCATTGTTGAGACCCAAGATCCTGTAATGCTATTGTTTACCGCATCCTCCCACAGGTCGCAACTAGAAAAACTAATACTTACGGCACAAATGATCGCAAGAAGTAGGTGTTTAAATTTTTTCATATCTATATATTTTAAGTGTTTGAGTGCAAAAATAGTATAACAAAGTGTGATTTCAAAATATATTTTACTAATTTTAAGTAGGGTAAAATAATTATTGGTGTGTTTTTAAGAGTGCTATTGGAGATGAGATTTTTTGCTATTGAATTGAAAATATAGTGGTTCTATACTGAAATTTAATAGTGAAAAATATCGCTCCAAGAGTGCTTTTAAAAATATGACAATAATTGTTTTACACTACTTACATGAGCAAAATGTATGCAAAAAATGTTAAAGATAAGTAGTCGGTGAGGTTAGCTGAGATTTTTTATTGTACATGAGGGGCGAAAAGTGCAATTTTTTTGATATTTTTGTGCGTTGTATGTGTGAATAGAGGCTATTTGTAAAATATTATTAGTGAATGCAACATTTTTTTTATAAAAAAATAATATTATTTAGAAAAAAACATTATCTTTGCTATTGTGAGATAGTGAATATGTGGTTTGAATGATATAATGTAGCTCAAAGGTGAGGGCGAATAGTGCAAAAATGTATGATTTTGTCTAGATATTAGTAGAATATACCAACTCCTGCAACCACAGGGAGAGGTTGTGTTTTACTGTATAATGTCACAATAGAGCATAAGATGAAGAAACCAAGAGAGAAACCAAGAAAAACAACAATAAAATAAACCATTAAATAAACAACTAATTTATGAAACGACTTTTTAAAACCTCTGCAATTTTTGCATGCTTAGCTTTGTTGCTTGGTGCATGTGATAGGGAGCCAGTAGATGGTACTACGGAGTATTCAGGTGTTCCGATTGTTCCAACGTCGGACATCACTGTACTTAAACCAGGTAATGGAAAATTTGAGATTGAGTGGGAGATAAACGATAATGATAACATCACAGGATGTGAGTTATATTGGAGTAACGGTCTGGGTACGAGCGGAACACAAGTTTTTACAGCTGAGGACGATGGTGTAGCACCACGTGCAACTCTAACATATTTGGTAGAGGATCTTCCTTCGGGTTCGTTCACTGTATCTTTAACCAATACAAGTGATATCGATATTTACACGGTGGCTGTATCAAAATCTGTTTCGGTATATGACGATTCAAGCTACACGGAGAGTGTCGTTGTTTCGGAGGTTATCCACACAGGTGTTAATGCCGAGATTGACTGGGAGGGTGAGGCTCCAGATGATTGTGTTGGTGTTTTCGTAACTTACACTAAGGATGGAGAAGAGGTGATATCATCACTTTTGCCAGCAGAGGGTACAGCTGTGCTAGAGGGTGCAGATGAGGGCTCTACATTTACATATGTTACATGCTATCAACCAGAGATCGCAGTGGCGGGTGATTATGTTCAAATCGCTACTCCAGATGAGGATGGAACAGTAGATGACGATGGTGTAATCGTTCCTTTGGAGACAGATATCCCTTCAGCATCGCCTGAGGCTCCAGTTTCATTGTCGGTACTTCCTGGAAATTGCTTTATCCGTGTTACTTGGGATATTACAAGTCTAGATTATCTAGCTGAGACCGTTATCTCTTATACAAGTACTGATGGATCAGTATCGGGATCTAAGACATATACTACAGTTGAGTTAGGATCAAACACATACGATCTTACAGGTTTGAGTAAGGATTATACATATACAGTATCAGTTCGCAACTCAACTTCAAGCGGGGATGTATCACGTGCCGCAGAGGTTGAAAATGTTGAGATTTATGACTACGGTTATTATATCAGCTCATGTACTGCTCCAACAATCGTTATGACAACAACAGTCAACGATAGTGGAAAAACAGTGATCTCTGTTAAGGTTACAGATGTTAGTCTTATCACATGTACGGATGTATCTATTACATATCGTTATGGAAAGAGTACATCGCAGTATGCAACAGTATCTATCACGGATTTCAGCGAGCCAACAATAATCAGCAATGGTTATTCGGGTGGAGACTACTCTTATTCAGCAACATTTGCATTGCCAGAGGGTGCTTTGAATGATGAGTATGTTTACACTACAAGTTTGGATAGCAATGGAAAAACGTTAACTTTACCGGTGACAGACTAAGATGTTATATACAAAGTGATGTGACCTTATGAGGTGGGGTCGCATCGCTTTGATAGACTGCCTAAACGAAAATAATAACTAAAAAATAAACCAACAAATGAAACAATTTTTCAAACCAACCGCGATTCTAGCATGCTTGGCACTTTTATTTGGTGCTGCGTGTAGCGATGATGGGACAGAGGATGCTTCTGTATCTGTTGTCGAGGAGTCTGAGATCAGGGTCGTATATCCTGGAGAAAATCAAGCTTGGATTAAGTGGGTCGTGCCAGATGACTCGAATGTATCTAGTTGTCAAATATCATGGACTAACTCGGATGGTAACTCGTCGGGTGCGGCATCATATGAGACTGTTGAGGGATGGATGGAGTATACAATCCAGAATGTTCCAGCTAGTACTTATACCTTTACTCTTAGAAACTACACAAAGAGCGGAGCAACTTCAAATGTTTCGACTTACGAGGTTGATATCTATGATGAAACTACATATGCAGGAATCTATCCAGGGGTTGTTAGCACATATGCAGATTCAAACGGTTCGACAATTACATGGGGTGATTCTCCAGCGGATTGCATAGGTGTTATTATCACTTATGTAGACACAGATGGAAATTATCAAACAACAGGTCTAACTTCAATAGAGGAGCCAACGTTGTTGACTAATGTAAAGAATAATTCATATTTCACCTTCGTAACATGCTATTGCCCATCGTTTATCTATCTTGAGCAGTTGTGTTCTGGTCTAGATGTTATCTCTATCCCTAGCACAACAGATGAGGATCAGCTTGAAGCTCAACGATTCCCAGATGCATCGCCAGTGTCACCATCTGACGTTACGGTCTACCCAGGAGATGAGAAGTTGAAACTTACATGGTATGTGCCACAAGTAGTCGAAATTTCATCGTCAATTATTTCATATGCTAAGGGTGATGAGGAGCCAACGATAATCACGTTGTCTAATGCGGATGGTCTCGTTAAGGGTGGTTTCAATGAGATTATTATTGGAACATCGGAGGCTTCTGTACTTGTTGGATACAAAGATGCAGATTTGTTATCTTCAATAGAGACTAGGCAAGATGCAGAGATGACATCTGGAGAGTATACAATCTCTGTATATAACCAAAAGGGACTTACAGAGACAAACTCAGAGGCTGTAGTCGTGTCAACATATGTATATGACGACAACACATATAATGTTCCTCCTACTATCAAGGAGCTTGCGTATGATGGCTCGGATGCAACTGTTATATGGAATAGCAGCTACACAGATTCAGAGAGCAATGTTTTGACGGTTGAGGATTGTATTGGTGTTAAGGCTACATATCGTGAGAGTGAAAAGAATGAAGCTGATAGTTTGACAACTGGTCTTACATCAATAGATGAGATTTTGTATATGACGAGCATCTATTATGAGGATGGTAATGTTGGAGCATCAACATTTAGCTACACAACATACTATTGTCCAGAGAGAGGTCTTGATACAATGTCTATCTACAACAATGATCCAGCGACTAATATTGTGCCTATTCAATCTCCAAAGAAACCAATCAATGTTGAAATGTATCCAGGAGACAATAAGATCCTTTTGATGTGGGATCTTGAGAATGACTCATTCATCGAGGGCGTGCGTATTTCATACACAGATCAAGATGGAAATACTCAAAGTGAGGAGTTTACGTCGTTGAATATTGGTTCTGAAAATATGTACTATATCACGAATGTATCTTCTGGTTCGACATACTCTGTATCGATTCAGACAATCAATACAACAAATAATGTATCTTCTGCGGAGGAGACTGTAGATAATTTGGAGGTTTACGATTTTGCATCATTCGAGGCGTCATGTGTTGCTCCAACTATTGGAACAAGCGAGTTTAATACTGAAACTTGTGAGTTTACTATCGTATGGGATGCACCGGTATCGGGAGGAGAGATCGACTTTACATACGTTTGTGATGTGAATGGAACAACTAAGAATATCGTAATTAAAGATTACGAGGATGAGATGGTCTTTACGGATCTTATGCCAGGAACTGAGTATACATATGAGGCTAGCTTTACGCCAGTTCCAAATGCATTAGATGTACTTAGATTTAGTGCAATCACATCAGTTCTTCCTGACGCTCTTGTTTATAAGGGGGTTATGGCAGAATACCACTTGAATGGAGACTTCTACTGTAATAGTGCTGCAGCTAATGGTGACTCTGGTCACGGTGATTTCTATAAGTTGTACAATGGAACTTATTGGAAGAGTACATCTACAAGTTGTTATGAGTATGGTGCTGCTAACCCTGTAGTTAGTGATGATTATCCAGCGGATGTGAATCGTGATGTAGATCAAACGATCACTATCGATTTAGGCAAAGCATATAGTTTGTCGCAATTCTCATTCCACTATTATTGTCCGGGCTTGTTTACTAGTGGTAACATAAGTCAGTTCTCATTGTGGGGAACAGCGGCAGATGATCCAATGGGAGATGAGACATACTTAAATGCATTTAGTGGTGATGGAGTAACTCCAGACCTTACATATTGGACATGTTTGATTCCAAAGACTGAGATCATGCAACCATCAGAGAACAATATCGACTTCAATGGAGATGGAACAGTTGATACGGATGATGATTATGATTATGTATGGGCAGGTGCAGTTTCAGATGTTCCAGATGGAACAGGTAATGTCTTTACGGTTGAGGATTCTACGCCGATTCGTTATGTAAGAATCCAAGTTCACGCAACATGGGGTGGTGGAGACACAAGTGGTTCGGCAGGTTTTGTTCGTATCCAAGAGTTGGATTTCTGGCAAAAGGGTTTTGTTCCAGGATCTGAGGATAGTGATGAATAGTATCTTGTAACTATATGAATAGAAAAGAGGGGTCTTATGATCCCTCTTTTTTTGCATTTGGTCAAATTTATCCGTTTTAAAGTGTCATATATATATTGTTTAAGTAGTGCAAAATAATTATTGGTGTGTTTTTAAGAGTGCTATTGGTGATGAGATTTTTTGCTGTTGAATTGAAAATATAGTGGTTCTACATTGAGATTTAAAAGTTAAAAATATTGCTCCAAGAGTGCTGTTAAAAATATGACAATAATTATTTTGCACTACTTATAATCGAGCAACTGAGGGGATATTATTTGAGAAAGAGTGTAAAAACGGTTAATAATTTGTATGTCATATACTATTAATAACTTTTTTTTGAGAGTTTTTTACAAAAAGTAGTTTTTTTCAGAAAAATTTATTATTTTTGTTAATGTGTATTTACGTATAATGAAGTATAATATATAGAATAACCAATAATTAATAAATAAACCTATGAAAAACTTTTTAAAATCAACTGCGATTTTCGCATGCATTGCGCTTATGTTCTGCGCATGTGGTGAGGATGATACAGCTGTTGGCGTTGTAAAGTCCTCTGAGGATGCTACACTCTACTCTGGTGAGTATCGAGCTATCTTGGAATGGACAGTCCCTGAGGATGACAATATCACGGGCTCTACAGTGTCGTGGACAAATAACGACAACACAAGTGGCTCGCAAACTATGGATGTTTTGCCTGGTCAGGAGATGCAGTTTCAGATGATTAACCTCCCTCTTGGAGATTACACCGTAACACTCACAAACAGAGATGCATCGGGTGGTTTGTCAAACACAACAGTTTTGTACACAGAGGTTTACGATGCGTCGACTTATTCAAAGAGAGCGCCATCTGTAGACGCTGTAAACTTCTCTGATTCAGGAACTAACGCTGAAATCACATGGGGTAGTATCCACTCAGATTGTTCAGATGTTGAGGTTAGTTATGTAAACAATAACGATGAGGTTGTTACAACTACACGAGTATCAGTAGATGAAGTTATGCTCCTTACGGATGCACAAGCAGGACAGCCATTTACCTACACTGCGTATTTCTGCCCATCACAAGGTTTGGATGAGGTGTCGGTGACATCACATCACAAGGTTTGGATGAGGTGTCGGTGAC
>JAWXSU010000097.1:0-6975 GCA_044434245.1 Rikenellaceae bacterium
ATCTTGGATTGAGGGTTGGTTGGTCATAAACATCGTGAGGCGGTCAATTCCAATACCCATACCCGAGCACGAAGGCATTCCATACTCCAAAGCCCTCACAAAATCCATGTCGATAAACATCGCCTCATCATCACCCTTCTCGCTCAACTTCAATTGGTCTTGGAATCTCTCCAACTGGTCGATTGGGTCATTGAGCTCCGAATATGCATTACACAACTCCTTACCATTGACAAACAACTCGAAACGCTCCGTCAAATCTGGATTGTTGCGATGACGCTTACAAAGCGGCGACATCTCGCAAGGGTAATCCGTGATAAACGTAGGTTGAATAAGCTCCTCCTCACAATACTGACCAAAGATAGCATCTATCAACTTTCCCTTTCCGTAGCTCTCGTCCACCTCTACGTTCAAAGATTTACAAGCCTCACGAAGCTCATCTTCATTTTTGCCCGTGATATCGAAACCTGTCTTTTCGCGGATAGCATCCGTCATCGACAATCTGCGGAATGGAGCTTTGAACGAAATCTCCTTATCGCCAATAGTGATAGTCGTAGCGTTGTTGGTAGCCATAGCGACCTTCTCCAACATAGTCTCCGTGAACTCCATCATCCACTCATAATCCTTGTACGCCACATAGATCTCCATCACCGTGAACTCTGGGTTGTGGGTTCTATCCATACCCTCGTTGCGGAAATCCTTACCAAACTCATACACGCCATCAAATCCTCCGACGATCAACTTTTTGAGGTACAACTCATTTGCGATACGCAGGTACAACTCCGTGTCGAGTGAATTATGGTGCGTAATAAATGGACGAGCCGAAGCACCTCCTGGGATAGGTTGCAGAATAGGTGTCTCCACCTCCAAGTACCCCTTCGAGTTGAAGAACTCACGCATGGTAGAGATAATCTTTGCTCTCTTCACAAACACCTCTCTAACCTGAGGATTCACCACCAAGTCGACATATCGTTGACGATAGCGGATCTCTGGATCTGTGAATGCGTCGAAAGTTTTTCCATCTTTCTCTTTGACAACAGGTAGTGGTCGTATAGCTTTCGAAAGGATTGTGAATTTTTGGCAATGCACCGACAACTCTCCCGAGTTAGTGCGGAAAGCAAATCCCTCAACTCCAACGAAATCACCAATATCCAACAGCTTTTTGAACACAGTGTTGTATAGTGTTGGGTCTCCCTCAGGGCACACATCATCACGACGTATATAGACCTGAATACGTCCCGTATGGTCTTGCAATTCAAAAAATGCTGCCGACCCCATGATGCGACGGCTCATGATACGTCCTGCAATGGTTATACCTTGAAAGTTTCCCTTCTCCTCGTTATACTCTTGCGTTATTTGGTTTGCCGTAGCACTAACCTCATATTTTGCTGCTGGGTAGGGCTCTATGCCCAACTCTCTAAGTGCCGCAAGAGATTGGCGGCGCAGGATCTCCTGTTCGCTTAGTTCGATGCTCATCTATATATCTTTAAAATTTGTTTATTTTGCAAAAATAACAAAAAAGATTGAGACTCATGGTAATTTACGCAGGAATTTGGGATATTTTTACAAAAAATAGCGGAGTGACACATTCATGCCACTCCGCTACATATCTCCGAGAATAGATCCAATCTATCGAATCTGAGCCCCACACTTTACCTCCAGTTGTTTCTGGATATTAGACATCACCTTCTCTATGGTTTTATCGTTGAGCGTCTGAGTTTTATCTTCGAGGATGAAACTTAGAGCATACGATTTTTTACCCTCCGGGAGGTTTTTGCCATCGTACACATCGAACAACGACACGCTCTTAAGCAACTTTTTATCCGCACCAAGAGCAACGCTACGTAGAGCCGAGAAGCTCACGCTCTTATCGACAAGAAGTGCCAAGTCTCGCTTAACTTCGGGGTATTTCGACAACTCCGAAACTGTAATCTTGTGTTTACGAGTGCTCTTGACTAGGGCGTCGAAGTCAATCTCTGCGTAGTATATATCTTGCTTTATATCAAATGTTTTGCGACACTTTGCCGACACCACACCTATTCGAACAAGCTCCTTGCCATTCAACGCCAGACTCAACCCTTCACTCATCAGATCCCCCGAGATCTCCTCCGCCTTAAGCGAATATATCTCGATGCTGAAGCGACGTAACACCTTCTCGACCATCGAGCGCAATGTGTAGAATGACGATGCCTCGCTTTTGGTGTTCCACGATTGCGCCGTAGCAGATCCCGTCACAGCAATCGCAAGGCGATAGTTCTCTTTGTATGGAGCTAGGATATTATCTTCGCTCGCAGCCTCGCTATTGTATTTATAGCAGTTTCCGAATTCGTAGATCTTAAGATCCCCATTTCGGCGATTAACATTTAGCTCAATAGCCTCCAACGAGTTGAAAAGTAGCGTTTGACGCAACACATTGAGATCCGCACTTAGTGGGTTGATAATCTTCACGCAATCTTGCGCTTTATACTCCTCAACCCCCTCATAATATGATGCTTTAGTGAGCGAGTTAGACATAATCTCGGTATATCCATTTGCAGTCATGAAATCTGCCGCCATATTCATTAGCTTGTTGCGATCTGGACGCGGCGCATACGATATTGTCGACTTCACATGTGTTGGAACCTCGATATTGTTGTATCCATAGATTCTCAAAATATCCTCGATCAAATCCGCCTCACGCTGCACATCGACTCTGTATGGAGGTACAGCAACACACATCACCCCCTCGTTGTCGCTCTCGATTTTGATCTCCAAAGCTGTGATTATTGTGCGAATCTCCTCATTCGAGATCTCCTTACCCACGAGTGAGCGAACACGATCGCACGATATCTCGAAACGGAAATCTGCGATTGGTGAGGGGTAGATATCTGTGATCTCAGAAGAGATCTCACCTCCTGCCAACTCTTTGAACAACAACGCAGCACGCTTCGCAGCATACACCTGAATATTTGGATCTATACCTCTTTCGTAGCGGAACGATGCATCAGTGTTGAGACCAAATCTTTTAGCTGACTTGCGAATAGATACAGGGTTAAAATATGCCGACTCAATAAATATATCTGTTGTGTCGTCCGAAATTCCAGAGTCCAATCCTCCGTAAACTCCCGCCAAACACATCGGACGCTCCGCAGAGCAGATCATCAAATCCTGCGCCGTGAGTGTTCTCTCCACACCATCCAGTGTGATGAACTTCTCCCCCTCGTTTGCGCACTTCACAATCACCTTTCCCCCCTCGATCTTGCGAGCATCAAATGCATGAAGGGGTTGTCCCAATTCAAAGAGTACATAGTTGGTGATATCTACCAAATTATTTTTTGGATTTATACCCGCCGCACGCAATCTATTTTGCATCCAATCTGGAGAGGGCGCAACCTTACAACCCTTCACCGTGACCCCTGCATATCGAGGTGCTACAACTGAATTCTCGACAGACACTTCGATGTTGAGGTCGTGGTTGTCAACTTTGAAATCCTCCACCGAGGGGAGTGTCAATTTATACTGCATACCCTTGCTTTGGAGGTATGCCGCCAAGTCACGAGCCACACCATAGTGTGATGCTGCATCGACACGGTTTGGAGTCAATCCCACCTCTATAAGGTAGTCATCCTCAATGCCGAAGTACTCCTTTGCACTCTGCCCAACAGTAGACTCTGCGGGGAGCTCCATGATTCCATCGTGATCTGTTCCGATTCCGATCTCATCTTCTGCACACAACATTCCATACGACTCCACACCACGGATCTTCGACTTTTTGATCTTAAACTCCTCGTCACTTCCCGTAGGGTATAACACCGAGCCCACCGTAGCGCATACGACTTTAAGACCTGCGCGGCAATTCTCCGCACCACAAACAATTTGAAGTGGAGCATCTGCCCCCACATTCACGGTTGTGACATTGAGGTGATCCGAATCAGGGTGGGGCACGCAGGTCAAAACCTCGCCTATGACAACACCCGCAAGACCACCTTTGATAGTTTCGATCTTCTCGAAACCCTCAACTTCCAAACCTATATCGGTAAGAATTGTTGAGATCTCCTCTGCCGAAAGATCACTCTCTAAGTAGCTTTTAAGCCAGTTGTATGAAATGTTCATATTATATAATTATATTCTTTTATATTCAAAATCGCTCAAATATCTATATTTCTGCAATCTTAACTCGCAAAGTTAATAATAAATTTCACAATACACCACAAAAAATTTCGTTTGTTGCGATATATTCCATAAATTTGCAGTTGCAAGTTTTTATATCATGCGCCAATAAAACAAATGAATTATGAATAAACTCCGACATTTCATACTGCTTCTCGCAGCTCCTCTATTTGCTGTCGCTCTGCTTAGCAGTTGTGACGACAACGAATCGGGAACAATGAAAATTTACAACAAAGCTGATCTTATATATTTCCAAGAGAGGGTCAACGACAATTACGAAGGCGACCTCAACGCAGTATTGATGGGGAATATTAACCTCGAAGGCGAGGAGTGGATCCCTATCGGTGACGACTATTACTCACCCTTCTACGCCACATTTAATGGTAATGGGTTCACCATCAGCAACCTCACCATCAGCACCTCACTTTCGCATCAAGGTCTATTTGGATATGTCTACGAGGGTACGATCACCAATGTGATACTCGAAAATCCACAGATCGAAGGCGATAGAAATGTCGGCGCACTATGCGGAAGAGTTTTCGAAGATAGCTCCATCTCGTCGTGCAAAGTTGTGGGTGGAAGTATCAAAGGGTCGGAAAATGTGGGCGGTCTTATCGGAAATATCTACTATGCTGATATAAAAGATTGCTACTCAACAGCCTCTGTCGAGGGTTCATCAAAATGTGTCGGTGGATTGATCGGTTTGGCGTCAATGTGCGAAATCGAGAATTGCTACAACACAGGATCGGTAACAAGTGAAGGTGGGTATAGCGGTGGCGTTGTTGGATACCCCGCAGATTCACAACTCGCAGGTTGCTACAACACGGGAGATGTAACATCAACAGGAGACTTTGTAGGTGGTGTGGGAGGTTACTCTTCGGGTTATATCTCAGCATCTTATAATACGGGACGTGTCAAGGGAGTAAACTTCGTGGGTGGTGTCGCAGGGTCATCATTCTCATCATACACAACATACATCCCCTCATCATACATCACATCGTGTTTCAACACCGGAGTTGTGAGTGGTGTAGAGTGTGTTGCAGGAGTTGCAGGGCGTACATACTCATCGACTGTTATTGATGGTTGCTACTATCTCAACAACAGCAATTTGGAGGGTGTAATATTGGATGATGGTGAGGGCGTCTACACATCCAATAGCGATGGCGCAGAGTCTCTAAATTCATACAGCGAGCTCAATGCGAATGTCGATACAATGAATGAAGCAATAGAGGATTTTATTCGCTCAGACGATGACGGAGTAGATATCGCATATAGATTCAAAGAGGGGTCGCCAGCAGACTCTACAATCCCTGAGATCTACAAATATTAACATCAGTTTTGGATAAGAAAACCTTATCCAAAACTCACATTATTTCACTCCAAGAATCGGCCAGATAGGTCAAATACTCCGACTCAAAGTTTGGGGTAAACACCTCTTTGCCGATATTTTGCATGATTTCATCATGACTCCAAAACTTTCCGCCGTCGAGCTCTTTGGATGGGGTTATATCACCATCGTATTTGGTGTAAAATATATTGACATATTCGTGCTCTACAGCTGATTGAAAATCATATGAGCAGAGATACTTAGGTACGAAATCATCTATCCCGATCTCTTCACGAACCTCACGCACAAGAGCCTCAAGAGTCACCTCCCCGAAATCCACATGCCCACCCACGGCGGTGTCCCATCTATTGGGTTGAATATCTTTCCATGCGGGGCGTCTTTGCAGATATAGCTCACCTTGTGAGTTAAAAAGATGGAGGTGTACCACCGGGTGTAGCAACATAGATCCGCTATGGCACTCACCACGTGTTGCAGATCCTATCACCTCTCCCGATAGATTCACAATCGGGAATATTTCGAGGGCATTATCTTTCATCGTTACAGATGTTTATATTCGATAACAGACGTTTATAATTATTTTATAGGTTCCGTTCGAGGCTGTCCGCTTTTGTACCCCAACGACTCTAGCCACTCCTCGGCTTGAGATGATACAACATCGGTACGATCCATCCAATATCTATCCTTAACGAAGTTTTCGATGTCAATATTTATCGCACGTTGAATTGGGAACGCAGGTCGAGGCAATGCCTCCTTCTCGTCACGCACCGATACTCTCTGCACACGATCCGAGAAGTCGCTACGTTGAGGACGCTCTTCGCCCCTCCACTCAAAGCCTTCGAGTTTGCGAGGTTGACTTTCGGGAATTAGAGCTACAGGGTAGAATGTGTATGATGGTTCAGCTCGATAGGTGATACCTTCGAGATCTTGATTCACGATATAGAATGTTGCAGCTCCACTCTCGACATAAACCATTGTCGTGACTTCACGAGTGTAGTCATCTTGCACAAAATATATGGTCTGCACATTTCCATCCACCTCATTGCGCACAAGCTCTCCATTTTTGAAGTATGATGTGATGATCTTTCCCCCCACTTGGTTGAAATACGAGGTGTCGATCTTGCTCGACATTATAGGTTTACCCTCCGAAAATACCGCATGTGTGATCTCTCCTTGTGCGGAGTATATATCCATCACCTCCGATGATATTTGATTGAGACCATTCCACAAATATGGCGAGATATATAGGTGCAGAGTCGAGTCACGAGAATCCATCGACATCGAGTCACTAATGCTCTGCTGCTTACCCTGATATGTTTTGGTGTTGCGATACGCTACAACGAGTCGATATGTGCTATCTCCCTGCTCTACAGAGAGTGTGTCCAACGAATCGACAACCATACTATCCATCCCCACGGAATCCCCTCCCATAGAGTCCGCCTTCGAGAGACCTCCCAGAGAATCTGATGGCTCTACGGGGGGTA
>JAWXSU010000098.1:0-6943 GCA_044434245.1 Rikenellaceae bacterium
GATATTTTTCACTATTAAATTTCAGTATAGAACCACTATATTTTCAATTCAATAGCAAAAAATCTCATCTCCAATAGCACTCTTAAAAACACACCAATAATTATTTTACCCTACTTAATTATGGCGAATTCGCCATAATTAAAATTTGGGTTATTCATACCCTCCCAAGCCTCAAGATATTCAAGTGTATTCTTATTTCTCAACCAATCAGTAATAAAGAAATCACCATCTTTCGCCTTCATTAAATCAGTTAGCGAAATATAATCCTCCTGTCCCTTGTCGTAAGATATTGCAATATCAATATCTTGAACTGTTATCTTCTTGGTTGGCGACATAATTTGTTACTTTAATGAGTCGTATCTCAACTTCATCGCATTAGCATGCGCATCCAACCCCTCCGCCTCAGCCATAGCTATAACTGTTGGTGCTAGAGATGCAATACCCTCAGCAGTAAGCTCTTGATAGGTCTGCTTACGCATAAAACTATCCAGACTCACTCCACTATATGACCTTGCCCAACCTCCCGTAGGAAGTGTGTGGTTTGTACCCGAGGCGTAGTCTCCAGCACTCTCGTTGGAGTACTTGCCGATGAAGATACTTCCTGCCGATGTAATTTGGTTGGCTACACCCCACGCATCCTCCATCGAGATTATAAGGTGCTCGGAAGCATACTCCTCCGCAAAGGCTATCATTTCTGCTTTGTCGGCGAAAACTATAGTGCGTGAACTCTCTATTGACTTAGCAGTCACATCTTTGCGACTTAGCATATTGAGTTGACGCTCGACCTCATCGTTCACCGCCACAGCAAATGTCTCCGACGCACAGACCAATATCGCTTGGCTATCTGCGCCATGCTCCGCCTGAGACAACAGATCCGACGCTACAAACTCCGCCGATGCTGTATCATCCGCCAAAACCAACACCTCCGAAGGTCCTGCGGGCATATCTATCGCCACTCTCGAAGTACTCACAATCTGCTTCGCCTTAGTGACATATCTATTTCCTGGCCCAAATATTTTGTCGACCCTCACAACACTCTCCGTACCATAAGCCATTGCCGCCACCGCCTGTGCACCACCCAAAGCGTAGACCTTGGTAACTCCGCACAAATCAGCCGCATATAACACCTCTGGGGCGATTTTACCATCCCTAGCAGGAGAGCAGAGTACTATCTCTTTGCATCCTGCTATTTTGGCCGGAATAGCCAACATCAACACCGTAGAGAACAACGGAGCACTTCCACCCGGAACATACAATCCCACTCGACGAATTGGCACTGCACGTTGCGAACACTTCACCCCCGGCATCAACTCCAACTCAATACCCTTGTACATCTGTGCTGCGTGAAATCTTTCGATATTAAATTTAGCCGTAGCCAACGCCTCCTTTAGCTCATCCGAAAGCATATCCGCTGCTGCAGCACGCTCCTCGCAACTCACTTCGAATGAGTCGGGCACAACACCCTCAATACGTTCCACGATCGAGCGCAGAGCATTGTCACCCCCCACACGTACCTCCTCGATGATTGAGGCTACACGCTCTGCAATCTCATCATCTTGGGGTATATTGCGCTGAGTGAGTGTATCCCACTCCGTGCGTGGAGGGTTATTGTATATTTGTAAACGTTGCATATTAACGTATCATATTTTCCAATGACAATACGAGAATCCCCTCTGCACCCATAGCCTTAAGCTGCTCCACAGAGTCCCACAAACATGACTCGCTAATGACCGTGTGGATCGAACACCACCCCTCTTGCGCCAATGGCAGGACTGTAGGGCTACGCATTCCAGGCAATAATTTTGTTGCCTTCTCAACCTTCGCAACAGGCAGATTCATAAGCACATATTTCATGTTTTTGCTATCCAAGATAGTTTGCATGCGGAATACCAACTGGTCGAGGATCACTCTCTTCTCTGCCGACAACTCGTTGTTAGCGATAAGCACCGCCTCCGAAAAGAATATCTTCTCCACCTCAACGAGTCCGTTCGAAACAAGTGTACCTCCCGACGACACGATATCGAAGATAGCATCCGCCATACCTACAGCTGGAGCAACCTCCACAGAGCCTGCAATCTCGTGAATCTCGGCATTGATTCCCTTCTCTGCGAAGAACTTACGCAAAATCACTGGATATGAGGTAGCTACACGCTTACCCTCAAAAAATTCCAACCCCGGGTAGTCGATCTCCTTAGATATTGCGAGCGAGATGCGGCAGCCTCCAAACCCTAGGGGCAAAACCTCTGTAACATCGAAATCCTTCTCGCCGACCTCATTCTGACCCACAATCCCGATATCCGCAACACCCATAGCTACTGCTTGTGGGATATCGTCGTCACGCAGATAAAGCACCTCCAACGGAAATCCCTCCGCCTTAGAGATTAGTTTGCGCTTAGACTCTACTACTCCGATACCTGCCTCTTTGAGCATCGAGACACACTGTTCATTTAGGCGACCCTTCGCCTGAATTGCTACTCTTAGCATAATGTTTTTGTTTTATATTTGTTTAATTTATATTAGCCGTAAATAGACAAAAACTCACCCTGCAAGAGGATGAGTTAGTTGCCTGTTATGTTTGGTTCATACATACACATACTATCTCGACCCCTTATGTTAAGTGGTGATGATGATGGTGGGTATGTACAAATATTGCATTCACACCCCAAAAGTATATATTTTGGTGCAAACCACAAAATTTTTTCATGAATTAATCACTTAATACCACATTTTTATGTAAAACTATTGTTTGATTAAATATAATTCGTACCTTTGCCTCGCTGAAAAGTATTTATTAAATCAAAAACAACAAAGATGAAGCAAGGAATTCACCCTGAGAATTATCGTTTGGTGGCGTTTAAGGATATGTCCAACGACCACGTGTTTTTGTGTAGGTCCGCCGTTTCGACAAAAGAGACTATAGAGGTGAACGGCGAAACCTATCCCGTGTACAAGATGGAAATCTCAAACACATCTCACCCTTTCTACACTGGTAAGATGAAGTTGGTTGATACCGCTGGTCGCGTCGATAAGTTTATGAACCGTTACGCAAAACGCTACGATAAGAAAAACGCTCAATAATTTGAGAGATTTTCACAACAAAAAAAAGGCTTGGAGTTTGTAACTCTGAGCCTTTTATTTCGTGCTCAACTAGAATCTGTTTATTTAATTTCTAATTCTAACTTTTTTATCGTATCTTTGTATTTTAGAAAACATTTAAAAATAAAAATATGGAATTCGAAGGAACAGTTTTTCAAATCCTCCCTGTGGTGAGCGGAACATCTGCTCGTGGTGAGTGGCAACGCCAAGATGTCGTGTTTGAGATGCAAGATGGATCATTCGCACGCAAAGTGGCGGTGACATTTTTCAACAAACCAAACGATGTCGCATCCTTGAAAATTGGAGCGGCATATACCGTATCGTTTAATATTGAGTCTCGTGAGTATCAAGGGCGATACTACACAAGCGTCACTGCTTGGCGTGTGCAACCAAAACAGGTCGAGGCTCCTGCTCCTACGGCAGCTCCAGCCGCATACCCGACAGCTGCACCAGTGATGCCAACTGCTGAACCTAGCTTCTCGTCGTCGGCAGATAGCGAGGTGGATGATCTTCCATTTTAATCGCAGAATACAAAACAAAATACTCCCAATAAAAATGTCGACATTTTTATTGGGAGTATTTGTAGGTACTAACGTAAATTCAAATCCTCGTTATTTGCAAGCGATTTTATCGACACGTTTTTGGTGGCGTCCGCCTTCAAACTCAGTCTCAAGCCATGCATCGACCATCGCTACCGCCTCATCATTATCGACAAATCTAGCTGGTAACACAAGGACATTTGCATCGTTATGT
This sequence comes from Rikenellaceae bacterium, assembly GCA_044434245.1. Taxonomy (GTDB): domain Bacteria; phylum Bacteroidota; class Bacteroidia; order Bacteroidales; family Rikenellaceae; genus Alistipes. The sequence goes on from JAWXSU010000098.1 coordinate 3,850, forward strand.
TGACGGATAAGTTTTGCCACTTCCACATTCCAGCACAATCCGGCACGTATTTGTTGATGTTTATTTAGGGCAATAGCCATACCCTCGCCTGAGCCGCAAAGACCGATTCCTCGTGAAATCTCCGCTGCATCGTAACCCTTAGCTAGAGCGTGTGCCATATCGGGGTAGTCGACACTTTCCTCTGAGTAGCAACCGTAGTCTAATACCTCAAGTCCTTTAGATGAGAGGTAGCCGACCAAAAATTCCTTCATTTGAAAACCTGCGTGGTCGCAGGTGATACCTATCTTTTTAGACATCTTTGTTGTGTGATTAAGTTATTTATAAAGACAAAGATATGATTATTTTAATAAAATCACTAATTTTGTAGTGTGAAAATTATATTTATAATCCTTGGGTCTATAAGTTTGGTATTGGGAGTTGTCGGGATCATTGTACCTCTACTCCCCACCACACCATTTTTATTGTTGAGTGCAACTCTATATCTGCACTCATCGCCTAGGTTATACACATGGCTGCTGTCAACGAAATATCTAGGAGATTATATTCGAGATTATAGAGAACATAGATCTATACCCCGCAAATCGAAATATATTGCACTCGCTATGCTTTGGCTCTCTCTGGGGTACTGTATATTTGGTGTGGTTTGTGGGATTTTGTGGGCACAAATCATCTTAGCGGCGATAGGCTGTGGTGTCACATGGCATATCCTTTCACTCAAAAGTCGATAGAAAAGAGGTTTTACTTTGAGGCTGTGCGTTCATCGAACCAACAAAAGGGCGAAATTATAGAATTAAAAATTAAAATGTTCTATATTCGATTTTTTTTATGTATGTTTGTATATAAGTAGGGTAAAATAATTATTGGTGTGTTTTTAAGAGTGCTATTGGTGATGAGATTTTTTGCTATTGAATTGAAAATATAGTGGTTCTACATTGAGATTTAAAAGTTAAAAATATCGCTCCAAGAGTGCTTTTAAAAATATGACAATAATTGTTTTACACTACTTAGTAACTCAATAGTAGAAATTAAAACTCCTCTTAACACACTCAAAATATGTATTTCACAGGAATAATCATCGCAATCGTAACATTTCTTCTCATAGGATTTTTCCACCCAATAGTCATAAAGTCCGAATATTACTGGGGCGTGAAGTGTTGGTGGGCATTCCTCGTTGCAGGAATCGCAGCACTCGTAGCATCGTTATTTATAGCAAATATATACGTCTCTATGATTATGGGGGTGTTAGGAATAACCTGCTTATGGTCAATCCTCGAAATTTTCGAACAACGTGACCGTGTCAAAAAAGGGTGGTTTCCTCGCAATCCAAACCGTCGAGAGTAACGTGAGTTCAAAAATTCGAACTCGCGTTAATATGGTCAATTCACAAAACGCCCCCAAATTTCAAAAATTTGGGGGCGTTTTATAAATCACTAATTGCGATACTACTCTTTATTAACCTCGTCATCGAAACGTAGCCCCTTGTCGTAGACCTCCATTGCACGTCCTGTCACGCCAATAGATGAGAATCCACCATCGTGGAATAGGTTCTGCATGGTAACTTTGCGAGTAAGATCCGAGAATAGAGATATCACGTAATCGGCACACTCCAAAGCTGTTGCATTACCTAGAGGCGACATATTATCGGCAAACTCCATAAGTCCACTGAGTCCCATCACACCACTACCTGCAGTTGTTGGAGTTGGCGACTGCGACACGGTGTTCACACGCACACTCTTCTCACGACCATATACGTGACCAAAGCTGCGAGCTATAGACTCCAATAGAGCTTTTGCATCGGCCATATCGTTATAACCATATAGTGTACGTTGTGCTGCGATGTAGCTAAGTGCGACGATAGATCCCCAATCGTTGATAGCATCCTTTTTATATGCGACCTGCATCGCTTTGTGGAACGATACGGCAGAGATATCGAGCGTTTTCGACAAGAAATCGTAGCTTAGATCGTCATATGTACGACCCTTACGAACGTTTGGCGACATACCGATCGAGTGCAACATAAAGTCGAACTTTCCACCGAAGTGCTCCATAGTTTTATCAATAAGATTCTCAAGATCCTCAACGCTCGTTGCATCAGCTGGGATAACGACAGCGTTACACTCCTTGGCAAGGTCGTTGATTGTACCCATGCGGATAGATACCGCCGTGTTAGTAAGTACGATCTCGGCACCCTCCTCGACTGCACGTTGTGCTACCTTCCATGCGATAGAGCTTTCGTTGAGTGCTCCGAAGATCAAACCCTTTTTTCCTTTCAATAAATTGTATGACATACTTTTTCGTATTAGATAATGTGACAAATGTAACAAAAAATTTTCAAATTCTCACTTTTTTAGAGTATCTTTGTCAAATATGAGCTTTACAATAACCATACTCGGATCATCTTCCGCCAAACCCACAGCAGGTAGACACCCATCGTCTCAGGTTGTGAACATACATGAACAATACTACTTGGTGGATGCTGGAGAAGGGTGTCAACAGCAGATGTTTAGGTACGGAGTAAACCCTCTTAAAATTAGAGCTGTATTTATCTCGCACCTCCACGGAGACCACCTTTTTGGACTCTTTCCGATGTTGTCGACACTGGGATTGTATGGTCGTAAAACATCACTCAAGATATATGCCCCTCGACCTTTTGGCGAGATTTTGGAGTCGCACTTGAAGTTTTTTGACCGTGACTTGCCATACAATATCGAGTGGTGCGAAGTGGATACCACAGAGCACCAGATAATATTCGAAAATCGCACGATGGAGGTGTGGAGCATTCCTCTGCGCCATAGACTTCCCACATCGGGGTATCTTTTCAAGGAGAAAACCCCACCACTAAATGTCGACAAATTCAAGATTACAAAATATGGTCTCGGCATAGCGCAGATCACCGCTGCAAAACGAGGCGAAGATGTGACCCTAAGCAATATGGAGGTGATACCAAATGCCGAATTGACATACACGCCCCACACCCCTCGATCATATGCATATATCTCCGACACGAGTTTCTCGGCACGTGCAGCACAACGATGCGCAGGTGCTGACATCATATACCACGAGGCGACATACGCACATATAGAGAAGAAAATCG
>JAWXSU010000099.1:0-6769 GCA_044434245.1 Rikenellaceae bacterium
TCTATTTAAGAGAAGATTAAATCTACACAAAGGTATATAAAATATTACAATTTACCAAATTATATTTTCAATTTAGACCGAAATCCATCGTAATAAGACTAAGTTGTTTTGTAAATATTAGTTTTTTGTGTTTTGAACAATCTGATTATTAGTAATTTAAAGTAAACTTCTTCTCTTAAATAGAGACACTGTGTATAGGTTTGTACAATATTACACTTTCCATAAGATAAGTCTATGATGAATGGTGAGTGTAGAATGGGGAAATTGTGTTGCGGTAATTTGGTGTTTTGCAACTTTAGAGATCTCTTGAAAAGAGAAGATATAATATATGTAAAGGTATAAAAAAATAGTTATTTAGCACGCTTTTTATAAAATAAAAAGTTGTCATTTTTTTATTTTACACTCTGCTGTTTAGTTATTTTATGCGAGTGGGGTAATTAGACTTCTAATTTGCAATAGGTTGGGGGATATGCAATCTCTTTTCAAGAGAATAACTCAGTTTTAGATTGAGGAAGAGTAGATTGTGATGATATAAAAATACTTACAAGAGCTTTGATGTAATTGTTTTTTTAGGTAAAAAAACAATTTTTTCAAAACATTAACTTTTGTAATAGTTGAGGCGTAAAACGCTGATATACAGAGGAATAAGCGATTATTCTTAACGGGTGTTTTTTGTCTAAATAAAAAAAATGAATGGTTTGGAAAGTGCGAGTTGGTTTGTGTTAAAGGTTCGATTTCAACGAGTCGTTATGGCTCAAAAAAGATTGGAAAAGCCAGATATAGAAGTATACTTACCCATGGAGATGCGCTCTGTCGCAACGAAGTGTGGAGGTGAGCGTGTGAAATTAATGCCTATATTCTCGGATATGATATTTGTTAAGAGTACATTTCAGCGTATTCGTGAGATTTGTGAAGCATATAAAGATATGTATTATCAATCAGAGACAATAGATGGGCTAAGAAGAGCTATTCGTATACCTGAAGAGCAGATGACAACATTTCGAGAGTTTATTTCAGGAAACTATGATAACATCGATTGCAAAATCACAAAACTCAAAAGAGGAGAAAAGATAGTTGTAAAATCTGGAATTTTCAAAGGTAGCAAAATCGTTTTCAAGGAGGAGAAGGGCAAGATCAACAAAGAGTACATAATTGAGATCAACGGTGTTGATTGGAACTTCTGCGAGAGCTCTTTTTCGAGTAATATTCTATGCAAAATATAGCTAGTATTGACCCCAGCAAAAAAAGGAAGTGGATTTCGAGATAAGTGATGGAGAATCCATGTTACGTCACTTAGCAGAGGGGGAAACTATTGGTAACATGTGTTTTACCATGCAGCTTTATTAAGATACGGTTATAACAGTAAAATCATTGACACCCGAGGTGTTTATGTCGTAGATGAAAGGCGGTGAGTTAAATTAGTAAAAATTCATTTCAATTATATCTAGCTGATAGCAGAGAATATAATTGCTAAAAAAACATGTATGGAGAGACATAACGAAAGTTATTTTATAGTGGCAACAGTCGTTATCGGTGATTTGTTAGTCCTAAATGCAGTCTTGTACCTTTTTTCTATCCTGTTTCAAATCTCATCGGATTGGGATTTGGCGCAACATTGCGTTATAGCATCGCTTTGTTACTTGGTGAATATATCATTCTTTGGTGGTGTAAAGCTGCATAGGCGTAGAGTACGTACGGATCAAATTGTGACAACAGTGATAGGAAATGTTGTTGGTTTCTTTATCCTTTGGCTTGCAGGATTATCCATCTCGAATATCGAAGTTCGTTTCACAATGCATTTGATGTTATTGGTGTTTGTGTTATTTGTTGCACTAATAAGTTATAGATTGGTCTATCAATCTATAATAAAACATATTCGTAAGAGTGGTAAACAGATATGTCGAGTTCTCTATGTCGGAAGCTCAGATAATATGTTGGAACTTTACGAGGAGATGGAGCTTAGCTCGACTACAGGATATAAAGTTTTGGGATATTTTGACGATAAACCAAATCCAGATTTTCCGGCGACCTACTTAGGTCAATGTAGTGAGGTGAACAGTTATCTTGGTAAGAGTGATGTCCAGAGGCTTTATTGTTCGTTGCCATCTGCAAATAAGGATACTATTCGCTCTATTATGACCTATTGTGAGAGTCATCTTGTTAGATTCTATAGTGTGCCAAATTTGCGTAACTATCTCAAGCGTCGAGTGACACTAGAGATGTTTAGTAACACACCGATATTATCGATACGAACAGAGCCACTATCGAATCTGGATAATAGAATCCTAAAACGTACATTTGATATTATCTTTTCGTTCATATTCATGGTGACTTTATTTCCTGTTGTGTTGTTGATATTTGGAACTATTATAAAGTTATCTTCTCCAGGTCCAATATTTTTCAAACAGAAACGTCACGGGTTGGATGGTCGAGAGTTTTGGTGTTATAAATTTCGATCAATGAGAGTTAATGTAGATGCAGATACACTCCAAGCGAGCGAACATGACCCTCGTAAGACTAGGGTTGGTGATTTAATGCGCAAAACAAATATTGATGAGTTGCCGCAATTCTTCAATGTCTTTATGGGTGATATGTCGGTTGTTGGACCACGCCCACACATGCTAAAACACACCGAAGAGTATTCGCAGCTGATAAATACATATATGGTACGTCACCTCGTGAAACCAGGAGTAACAGGATGGGCACAAGTCACCGGATTTAGAGGCGAAACCAAAGAGCTATCAGAGATGGAGGGGCGAGTGAAAGCCGATATATGGTATATGGAGCATTGGACATTTATGCTTGACATGTATATAATATATAAGACGGTGGCGAATGTCATATCACGTAAAGATACAAAAGCATTTTAGAAAAAATAATAACTAAAATATATGCAAAAAAGAATTGGACTATTTTTAATTGTTGCTGTAGCAGCAATTTTTTCGAGTTGCGGAACCTATTATAAACAGGTGCCGTATCTGCAAAATTCAGACCTTTATGAGGTGAGTGAAAAGGAATCAAATTTATATATGTATGATGCTCGTATCATGCCTAAAGATTTGATTACTATTACAGTGAGTACGAGTGATCCTACAGTTGCTATGCCATTTAATTTGACAGTGCCGACGGTTGCAAGCTTGAATAATAGTACCACATCACAGCCTATTCTTCAGAAGTATCTAGTTGATAACGAGGGTAATATCAACTTCCCTATTGTAGGCGAGTTACAAGTAGGAGGACTCACAAAAGGAGAGACGGAAAAGTTGATAGTAACAAAACTTAAAGCATATCTAAAAGAGACTCCAATCGTGAGTGTTAGAATGACAAATTATAACATCTCGGTATTGGGTGAGGTTTCGAAACCGGGAACATTCACCATAGATGATGAGAAAATTACGATATTCGAAGCGTTAGCTATGGCTGGCGATATGACTGTGTATGGTCAGCGTCAAAATATAAAGTTGATACGTGAAGATGCAAGCGGAATGCGCAAAATTATAGAGTTAGATATAACAAGTCCCGAGATTATAACCTCACCATATTACTACCTGCAACAAAACGATGTTTTGTATGTAACCCCTAATAAGGTTAAGGCTCGAACTGCAGGTATCAGTACCAGCACAACAATCTGGTTCTCTGTTTCGAGTGCACTTATATCTTTGGCTACATTGATGGTCTCTATATTACTCTAATTAAATAAGCAAAACATATATGAACGAGAATTTGAACGACAATCTTTTTGATCAAAACGAAGAGAGTTTTGATTTTATGGCTCTGTTCTTTAGGTATCTTAACTATTGGTATTTCTTCGTGATCTCGGTGGTTTTGGTAGTAGGAGCAATGGTGCTGTATGTAAAAACTCTGATGCCAATTTATGAGGTTAGTGCATCTGTAATAATCGAGGATCCCGAGAAGAGTAAGAATCCTGGTTCTATGATGAATCTAGACAATCTTGGATTTTTCTCTTCGACAAGTAATTTCGATAATGAGATTGAGGTTCTAAAGTCTAGAACCCTCATTAAAAACGCCATTATAAATTTAGGACTACACATCAGTTATGCAAAGAAGGGGTTGTTTCGTAATGAAGAACTATATCATAGAAGTCCGGTAAATGTGTGGATGACACCCGAGGAGGCTGCAAATTTGAGAGGTGCAGCAAGGTTGTCTATTCGTATTATCGCTCAAGATAGTATAGCGGTTAATGCAACAATCACAAATGATGAGGGTGAAAAGGTTGAGTATGCGAAGGTTATAAACAAGCTGCCAGCTTTGCTAACTACTCCACAAGGAGCATTTAGTTTTAGTGAAGGCGAAGGTGCGAATTTAGGTAATTGGGATGCAGAAGATGAATTGATTGTGTCGGTGAATAACCCGACAGCTGTGGCATCTGGGTATCTTGGTTCTCTATCTGTGCAACCTAACTCAAAAACTACGACTATTGCAAACATTGCCCTTAAAACGAGTAGTAAACATAGGGGTGTAGATTTCATAAATAAACTTGTTGAGCTATATAACAAGCAGGCTAACGACTATAAGAATGAGGTAGCGTTCAAAACCTCTGAGTTTATTAGTGAACGTATCCTTATTATCAATGCAGAGTTGGGCTCTACTGAGGCAGAGATAGAGTCGTTCAAAAAGGAGTCTATGATTACCGACTTGAAGAGTGACGCAGCATTGGCTTTGACAGAGAACTCTGCATACCAACAACGTTTGGTCGAGAATAGCACACAACTTCGATTGGTTCAGTTCTTGAGTGATTATGCGAGTGATGTACATAATGAGTTTGAGGTGTTGCCAATCAATGTCGGTCTTACAGATGCGGGGCTATCCTTGTTGATTGGAAGTTACAATGAGATGTTGTTGGAGCGCAAACGTCTGCTTGTGACATCATCTGAGAGTAATCCAACAGTCGTAAACCTTGATGCTAGCATTGTCTCTATGCGTCGCAACGTGCTCACAACCATTGCGAGTGTAAAAGAGGGGTTGCAAATCAGACAGGGTGATATCGAGCGAGAGGCAAGTATATATGCAGGTCGTATAAGCAGTGCACCTACAATGGAGCGTGAGTTTATAAGTATCTCTCGTCAACAAGAGATTCAATCAACGCTATATCTTATGCTCCTCCAGAAGCGTGAGGAGAATGCGTTGACGCTCGCATCTACGGCGAATAATGCTCGAATATTTAATGAACCATTGGCATCAAATTCTCCGGTTACTCCCAACAAGAAGTTGTATCTACTTATTGCTCTTATCCTAGGTGTCGGTATCCCAATGGGAATCGTCTATCTCAAAGATCTATTTAACTTTAAGATTGAAGGTCGTGGAGATATTGAGAAGATAACAACAGTGCCTGTATTGGCCGATATACCTACATGCATAGATAAAGCGGAGGGAAATAGTATTGTTGTTCACGAGAACAAGAACGATATTATGGCAGAGTCGTTTAGAGCTCTGAGAACTAACATGCTCTTTATGTTTAAGGAGGGGCAAAAAGTAGCAATGATTACATCGACATCTGTTGGCGAAGGAAAGAGTTTTACCTCGGCGAACTTGGCAACGAGTTTGGCATTCATGGGCAAGAAGGTTATAATTGTCGGTTTGGATATTCGTAAGCCAGGTCTTAATCGCACGTTTGGCATCTCGGGCAAAATGAAAGGTATAAGCAACTACCTATCAAACCCATCTATAGATTTGCTCTCTTTGGTGCAGACTTCGAGCTCAACCCCTAATCTTTCGATATTGTTTGGAGGTACTATTCCACCAAACCCGACGGAGTTGCTGTCACGTGAAACTCTCGATAAGGCGATAGATATATTGAAAGAGAACTACGACTACGTAATTCTTGATACTGCGCCAATCGGAATGATTACCGACACGCAAATCATAGCTCGAGTTGCTGATATATCACTATATGTATGTCGATCTAACTACACTAATAAATCAGATTATCGCTTCATCAATGAGTTGCATATCAACAATAAAGTGCCTAATTTATCTACCGTAATCAATGATGTCGATCTACGTAAACGTCGATATGGTTACTATGGTTATGGCAACAAATATGGCTACGGAAATAAGTATGGCTATGGTTATGGTGCTCAATATGGCTATGGTGAGGGTTACGGTAGTGAGGAGGATTAAACACCGAAACATATGATAATAGCAGTAGATTTTGACGGTACGTTAGTGCAACATCGTTATCCCAAGATTGGAGATGAGATCCCATTTGCGACGGAGACCCTTAAATTACTCATTGAGCATCGACATAAGCTGATTCTATGGACGGTCAGAGAGGGGAAACTTCTCGATGAGGCTGTTGAGTGGTGTCGTGAGCGAGGAGTTGAGTTCTATGCCATAAATCGAGACTATCCAGAGGAGAATGGTGACAGACACCCAAATCATAAGCCGTGTGGCGAACGTCAGCGTCTACGTTTGCCGTGCAGACTACACCCACAAATCCGACTACAAACTAATCAACGAACTAAGCTCCAAGAAACGAGTTACAAACCTATGTACCGTCATTAACGCCATCGACTACACCAAAAAGAAATATGGCTACGCCTACGGTGGTTACAGCTACGGCTATGGTAAGAAATATGGGTATGGTTACGGTCAAGATCAGAAATAAATAATTAATAGTATAATATTTTCATCAGATTATGTCAACAGCAAGTAGAGTTGTAAAGAATACAGGATTCCTATATGCAAAAATGGGAATAACGATGTTTATATCGTTATATACCACTCGCCTTATTCTTAACTCTTTAGG
>JAWXSU010000100.1:0-6655 GCA_044434245.1 Rikenellaceae bacterium
AAAAAATCGACCGTTGTTAGTTGCTTCTCTTGAGCAAATAGAGTTGGAGTTGCCACACAATGAGATTTTGCAAGAGAGTGATACTCAGGAGGTAGAGGTTGTCGAAGAGTTGTCGACACTAGATGTTATCGAAACTTTTTTGAAGTGCGATAATTTGCGAATCGTGGCGGATGAAGGCGAGGTTAGAGGCGAGGTTACAATAGAGGTTGAGTTGGAGGATATTGACGATTTGGTGACTGAAGAGTTGGCGGAGATATATCTTTCTCAGGGTCTTATAGATGAGGCGAAGTCAATTTATACAAAATTAAGTTTGCTAAATTCAGAAAAAAGTGTTTACTTTGCCAAACTAATTGAAAAAATAGAGCAAAATAATTAAAAATAGAGAGTATGTTATACACAATTTGTATTGGTTTGATCTTAGTAGCATGTGTGCTCGTGATCCTCGCAATTTTGGTTCAAAGTCCTAAAAGCGGAATGGCAGCAAACTTTGGTGCATCAAATCAAGTAATGGGAGTTCGTCAAACTTCTGACTTCCTAGAGAAATTTACATGGACAATGGCGATTGCTATTTTGGCACTTAGTCTATTGGCGACAGTTGTAATGGATGGTTCACTTGTTAGTAGCAGCAATTCGGCACTTAGCCGTGATGCAGAGATGATGATGCAACAAGTTCAAAGCCAACAAGAGGTTACTATGCCACAAGCGGAGCTTCCAGTGGAGGAGGCGTCAGCAGAGGTTGAGGCTGTAGAGTAGTTTAAAGGCTAATATTCTTTTTGTCAAGCGATGAAATAGAGTAATGTTTTAAGGTAAGAGATCATAGCCAATAGCGGCTATGGTCTTTTGTTTTGTAAATTAAGATTGGATTTTTTTTAAATAATTCGTTTGTTTGAAAAAAAATTATTATCTTGTAATCACTAAACTAATTTTCACCTTAAAACTTTATCACTATGATTATCACATTTAATGAACTCAGAAAGATTAAGGATCGACTACCAAGTGGTAGTATGCAACGTATTGCTGATGAACTAAACGTTGATGGCGACACCGTAAGAAACTATTTTGGCGGAAAGGCTGTCGCAACTTCGGGTGTTCATTTCGAGCAGGGACCCGATGGCGGAGTTGTCACGTTGGACGATACGGCTATCCTCGACGCTGCAATGCGAATCTTGAAAGCTAACTAATAACAAACACACATGGGCAGAGTTTTGAAAAAGGCTCTGCCCATATTTAAGGGGAGAAATTAGAACTCTCCTTAAAATGGTAAGTGGGCGACACTTACATAATCGTAAAGGTGAGTAATAATAATTAGTAATGAAGAATACGATCGAGATTATTCAGATCAATATCTCGGGTGAAGATAAACCCGGATTAACATCATATATAACCTCAATATTGGCGCACTATGACGCTTTTATTTTGGATATTGGTCAAGCGAATATCCACCACTCGTTGGCATTGGGTATTATGTTTAAGACTACGGCAGATAAGTCGGGCTCTATAATGAAGGAGTTGTTGTTCAAAACATCAGAGCTAGGGGTGAGCATAAAATTTGTACCAATCTCGGAGGATGAATATAATGACTGGGTTGGTAGACAAGGCAAAAACCGATATATTGTAACTCTGTTGGGTCGAATGATTACGGCGGATCATATAGCTCAAATAACAGGAGCTGTAGCATCTCAAGGTCTCAATATCGACGATATCAAACGTCTTACGGGTCGTGTGCCTATTGACGAGGGGGCACGTGCTCCTAAATCATGTATCGAGCTCTCGGTGAGAGGTACACTTAAGGATCGCAACTTTTTGCAACAGAGATTCATGGAACTCTCCGAAGAGGGTATAGATGTGTCGTTGCAGAGGGATGATTACTACCGCAGATGCCGCCGTTTGATATGCTTTGATATGGATTCAACGCTTATCGAGACGGAGGTTATAGATGAGTTGGCGGAGAGAGCTGGAGTAGGCGATGCTGTGCGAGAGATCACCGAACAGGCTATGCGTGGAGAGATAGATTTCAAGGAGAGTTTCAAACGTCGAGTCGCAATGCTTGAGGGGTTGGACGAGAGTGTGATGGCAGATATTGCGGAGAACCTCCCTATTACTGAGGGGTTGGAGAGGATGATGTCTATTTTGAAACGTGTGGGATTTAAAACGGCAATTTTGTCGGGAGGATTCACATATTTTGGTAATCATCTGCGCAAAAGATTTGGTTTCGATTATGTTTATGCAAATGAGTTGGAGATCGAAAATGGAAAATTAACGGGTCGATATACGGGGCAAATAGTTGATGGACAGAGAAAAGCGGAGTTGTTGCAACTGTTGTGTCAGTTCGAAAAAATTGATGTCGAGCAGGCGATAGCGGTGGGTGATGGTGCGAATGATTTGCCGATGTTGAATTTGGCGGGTCTGGGTATCGCCTTTCATGCAAAACCGAAGGTGAAGGCTACGGCACAACAATCAATATCTACAATCGGATTGGATGGAATTTTGTACTTTGTGGGGTTGAAAGATTCGTGGGTAGAGTTATAATATACACATTACAGATCGTAGCAGTTGCTTTTTTAAGTGGCTGCTACGACTCTTTTGGAGGAGGGGGTGAGCTCACCTCTTCGGATATTCCTACCTCCAATATTACCATTCGAGAGCTTGCGGATATGGTGGTGACGGAGAAGATGTTGATATATGATGATATCGTTATCCAAGGGGTAGTAACCTCAACGGATCGCAATGGAAATTTCTATAAGACATTTGTTGTCGAGAGTGGCGGCTATGGAGTGGAGATTTTGGAGGGGGCGTACGACTCCTACGTGACGCATGATGTGGGGCGTGTTGTCTCGGTGAAGTTGAAGGGATTGGCACTATCTCGTTATATGGGGGTGTTGCAGGTTGGATTAGAGGCTAGTGCTGGAAGTTATTACACTTTGGATTATCTCTCGGCGCAGCAAATTATCGATAAATATATATATTGCGGAGATAGCGATGTGGATGTCGTACCGTATGATATTGAGTATGCGGATCTTACGGAGGAGATGTGTGGTCGTTTGGTGCGTATCGGCTCATTGACTCACCTACCTTCGGATGATGATGTGCAACCATATATGTGGGGAGGTTATCAACAATTTGTTGATAACGATGATAATTCAATATATTGCTACACGAGCGACTATGCAAATTTCTCGCTGTTAGAGATCCCCTCCTCGGAGGTTTCACTGTGTGGAGTGTTGCAGTGGGGCGAAATCTCAGGGGTCTCGGGTGGCGAAAAATATATCCTAGAGATGCGAGGGGTCGAGGATTGTGAGTGACATATCTTTTGCAAATCTTCCCCAGAGCGTTGGGGGAGATTTAGAGGGGATCGAACCTAAAAGTCCCATTTGGAGAGATCTATGCGGCTCTCCTTTATTGAGTCATTGAGTTGAGGGTATAGGTCTATTCCTATGAGCTCCTCTACGTTGTCGATAGTTGTGGCATACTCCTCGACTGCGAGTTCTAACTTTTCGTTGGGCATAATAAACCCTATCATCTCCCCATCGCTTACGGAGTATATCACTTTATAGTAGCTCTCGGGAACAGATACGCCATTTGCTCCGATCTGTGGAAGTCCATCCTTTAGCACACCCCCAACTGTTATGTGCAACTCCCCCTTGGTTTTGCACCATTCACGGACAAGCTCTTCGAGGCTTTTCCATTTTCCTCGATTCAGAGAGGGGGCTTGAGGAGACATATTAGACATATAGAAACTCTCTTTCATAGCCACTTCGTTGTGGGACATATCTGCTGCCGGACAAAGGTGACCTCTGTCGTACCCACTTTTGGTATAATCAGATGTTGATGCTGAGCGTGTTGAGACTTTAGGATCTATACGAAAGGTGTTTGTTCGCTCCGCCTCTCCTGTGATGTTTTGTGGCGAAAGGGTGTAGTACACCCAGTTTGCTTGTTCGTGTTCTTCGTTGTAGTCTAGACAGAAGTATGTGTGCGTAACTCTCTCTCCCGAGGTTGTAGGTTCATATTGAGCCCAGCAGATATTGCTCCACATAAGGAGTAGTGTCGTGATAAGAATATATTTTCTCATGGCTACTCTATTATGCTTTTAACCTCAGCCTCCGCTTTGTGAAGTCTTTCACGGCAGAGGGTTATTAGCTCTGTGGCACGTTTCACCTCTGCGGAGAGCTCATCAACGGAGATCTCGCCTGAGCGAATTCTCTTTAGGATTTCATCTATTTGGGCTATAGCCTCTTCGTATTTGATTGTTTTTTTTGCCATAGTTAGTTTATTGTTGTTACAGTTGCGCCGATTACTCCGTCGCTGAGTGTTATTTCAATATCGTCTCCCTTCGAAATCTGCTCTTTAGATTTTAGTGTCGTGTTGGAGTCGAGGAGTCGGAGTAGTGAAAATCCTAGTTTAAGAAGTCGCTCTGGGGAGTGACTTTCGACAATCTCCTGAGCGTAGGTGAGTTTGTCACCATGGCGTAAGAGAAAATAAGAGCTATCATCCACGAGTACAGTTTGTTGCGTGTTGAGAAGTTGCGTGTATGATGATATTAGTTGTGTCGATAGGGTCGAGATGTCGCTTCGCAACCTCTCCAACTCCATTTCATATTTACGAGTTGCGCTTATTGATAGGTCGTGAAGTGTGAGGGCTGCACTATCTAGCCAACCGTCAATTTGTGACATGCGCTCTGTGAGCCACCCTGCGACCGCCGTGGGGGTTTTGAGTGATATTTGAGCCACTAAGTCGACAACGCTTACATCTTTATCGTGTCCGATGCCTGTGACGATGGGAAGTGGAAATTGCGCTACATAGCTCGCTAATCGATAGCTATTAAAGCAATTAAGATCGCTGACAGAGCCGCCGCCACGGATTATTACCACCATGTCGAATCTCTCTTCTTGCTCAGCAATGGCGCAGAGTGAGTCAACGATTGAGTCCTCAGCTCCCGAACCCTGCATCACAGAGTCGAATAGGGTAGTGTCGAAACAATACCCCCCTTTGACGAGTTCGTTGCAGAAGTCTTGATACCCCGCAGCTGTGCGGCTCGAAATCACCGCTATGCGTTGTACCAACATCGGCATGGGTTGCTCACGATTCATATCCCATACTCCGTCGTTTTGGAGCTGTGAAATTGTTTTTTGGCGTTGACGCTCCGTGTCGCCTAGGGTGTAGGTGGCGTCGATATCGATGATTTGAAGTGACAAGCCGTATAACTCGTGGTAGTTAACCACAACTTTAACCAACACCTTGACCCCTCGTTCGAGTTTTGTGCCGCTCTCCGCCTCGAAGTATCCCACGATCCGTGGGTAGGCATTACGCCATATTACCGCTCTCGCTTGTGCTTTGGCTACTCCGTCGCTCTCTCCCTTTTCGATGAGTTCCAAGTAGCAGTGTCCCGAGTAGTTCACCTTGATGTCCGACACCTCGGCACTTACCCACACGGGGAGTGCAAACCGCTCACGCAGGGTTTGGGCGATTGAGCCTTGCAACTCGCTGAGGTGTATATGTTGGGGGCTCGTTGCCATAATTATCGGATCATGATATTTTTGCTATTTGGAAGTGTAATGCGCACGCTGCCCTCAATTTCGACCGCTTCTCCCATATTCATTGTGGGCGATTTCCATCGTGGGGCACTATTAAATGCCTTCAAAACTCTCTTTTTGAATCGTCTATCTGTGCAATCTATCTCTATGAGTTCGGTCGTGCCGTCAGTTTTGAGTCTGTATTTGAGAAATGCACTGGCTGGATATTCATTCTCGTCCCACTTAATATTACCTTTGAGATACTCCACGAAATTTTTATCATCGGCAAAGATAGGCGATGTGTCGTAGAGCAATGTCACTAGGATTACCCCGTGGTCGCCTCGTGTTCCATACTCTTTGGTCGATTCATACTCCTTGAGAACCTGCATCTTTGTGATGATTGCGGGCTCAATCTTCTCGAATGCAGATTTGCTAACCTCCTTGCCATTGACTATAAACAAAGGATCTTCACCCATAGCAAAGGTGCTTTCCAATGCTATGAGTGAAGACAATATAATTAGTAACCACTTCATAGTTACTTATGTTATTGCAACTCGCTCTCTTTGAGTCGCTCTGCGTTCTCCGCCACGATCAACTGGTCGATAACCCCTTGTATGTCGCCATCCATAAATGCCGAGAGGTTGTAGATAGTGAAGTTGATGCGGTGGTCGGTGATACGACCCTGTGGATAGTTGTATGTACGGATCTTTGCCGAGCGGTCACCAGTCGAAACTAGAGTCTTGCGCTTAGATGCAATCTCGTCCAAATACTTCGAGTACTCCAAGTTAAATACACGTGTACGAAGCTCCTCAAACGCCTTGTCGAAGTTCTTGAGCTGCGACTTTTGGTCTTGACACTGCACCACGATTCCCGATGGGATGTGGGTTAGGCGGATAGCCGAATATGTCGTATTTACCGATTGCCCACCTGGGCCCGATGCACAGAATGTATCTTTACGGATATCGTTCATCGAGATTTCGATATCGAACTCCTCAGCCTCGGGAAGTACCGCTACGGATGCAGCCGATGTGTGAACACGACCTTGGGTCTCGGTTTGTGGCACACGTTGCACACGGTGTACTCCCGACTCATATTTCATAGTGCCATATACGTTCTCGCCCGTAACCTTCATCACGACCTCTTTG
>JAWXSU010000101.1:0-6643 GCA_044434245.1 Rikenellaceae bacterium
CCAACTCTGCTTGGTAGCGAACATTAGATTTATGGTTAATAAAGATAAAAGCTCCAAAAAGTAGAACTATGATAGCTATTGCTCCAATAGAATTTTTATTCATTCTCTTATATTATTATGCGTAGATTACTCCTGAGCTGGTTTTGTGTTCTCGATCGCCGCCTTGACAAATGCCACAAATAGTGGATGTGGGTTCAAAACCGTACTCTTATACTCTGGGTGATATTGTGTTCCCACAAACCATGGGTGATCTTTAACCTCCACAACCTCAACCAAATTGGTCTCTGGGTTTACTCCCGCCGCAGACATTCCTGCCGCCTCATACTCTTCACGATAGTTGCTGTTGAACTCGTAGCGGTGGCGGTGACGCTCCACAATAGATGTCGAACCATACGCCTCTGCAACTTTCGATCCTGTGGTCAACGCACATGGGTAACCTCCCAATCGCATCGTACCACCCTTGGCAGTAACTCCCTTTTGCTCCTCCATAATATCGATCACGGGGTGCGACGTCACAGGGTTCATTTCCGACGAGTGTGCATCCTCATAACCCAACACATTGCGTGCAAACTCAATTACTGCACACTGCATACCCAAACATATACCCAAGAATGGGATCTTATTTTCACGTGCAAATTTCACCGCCATGATCTTTCCCTCGATACCACGGTTTCCGAAACCTGGAGCCACCAAAATCGCAGACTTTGTACCCAGCGTATCCTCAATATTCTCGGGCGTTAGTTTCTCGGAATTTATATATGTCAACTTCACTTTGCAGTTGTTTGACGCACCAGCGTGGATAAACGACTCCGAGATAGATTTATATGCATCTGGGAGCTCCGTATATTTTCCAACGAGTGCCACTTCAATATGTTTCTGTGGGTTCTTAACCTTATGTACAAACTCCGACCACTTAACCATATCTGGCTCTCCCGAGGCATCAATATCCAACTTCGAGCATATAACTTTATCGAGGTTTTGAGCATACATCTTCAACGGCACCTCGTAAATAGTAGGTACATCTATCGACTCCATTACGGCATCAGCATCGACATTACAGAACTGTGCCACCTTGCGTTTCACATCTGCCGAGAGCACATGCTCCGAACGAAGCACCAAAACATCTGGTTGCAAACCATTCTCAAGGAGCATCTTCACGGAGTGCTGTGTAGGTTTAGTCTTAAGCTCTCCCGATGCTGCCATATATGGGATCAATGTCAAGTGAATCAACGCCGTATTGTGGTAACCTAGTTGGTAACGAAGTTGTCTGACAGTCTCGATAAATGGTTGAGACTCAATGTCACCCACCGTGCCACCGATCTCGGTGATGATAATATCATACTCTTTGGTTTGACCCAAAATTTGAATGCGACGTTTGATCTCATCCGTGATATGAGGGATCACCTGCACTGTTTTTCCCAAGAACTCACCCTTTCTCTCCTTCTCAATCACACTTTGGTAGATCTTACCCGTAGTGACATTATTCATCTTCGATGTGTGGATTGAGGTGAATCTCTCGTAGTGACCCAAATCCAAATCCGTCTCTGCACCATCCTCCGTAACGTAGCACTCTCCGTGCTCGTATGGGTTGAGTGTTCCCGGATCTACATTGATATATGGGTCTAACTTTTGAATCGTCACCGAGTATCCACGTGCTTGAAGCAGACGTGCCAACGATGCCGAGATGATTCCCTTACCCAACGACGACGCTACACCGCCTGTGACGAAGATATATTTTGATCTCTCCAATTTCATACTTTTCTCTTTTAACTATAGCTATACATATATATATAGCGCATCCTTTTTAATAAACCTAACTCTCTTACTCTGCCGCCTTATCGAGAATCTTAACCTTCGCAATGGTGTCGACTCTCTCTTGGCGTGCCTTCTCGATCTTGCGCATAACATCTGCAATCAACGCCTCTGCACCCTTCGACTTGCCGAAGAATCCGATGTTGTTCTCAAGAAGTGCGATTTCGCCATCCAACTGCTTGATCTTTAACATCAAACGATCTCTCTCGCCTCTCGTACGACCATCACCCGATCCCTTCATAGTCGATACTCTCTCCTTGAATTTGTTCATCGAGCGATCACGTTCTTGACCTCTAAGTGTTGTGAATAATCCATCCACAACCTCTTTATATCTCTTCGCAATAGCATCTTTTTGTTTGATTGGCACAAATCCAATCTCCGAGAATCTGCGTTGGAACGCCTTGATTGCATCGAATCCCCCTGCTGCCACGATATCGCAACTCTCCATTTCGGCAAGCAACGCCTCTTTAGCCTTCAAGTTCTCCTCCTGCGCACTATCCTGTGACGAGAAGTGAGCCGACTTCTTCTCGAAGAAACCATCACACGCCGCACGGAATCTCTTCCACACTTGATCCGAATAGCGTTGTGACACACCACCTACACTCTTCCACTCGCCTTGAAGTGCGATGATTTGATCCGTCGTAGCTTTCCAATCCTCGCTATTTACCAACGCTTCAGCTCTCTCACATATTTGAATCTTAAGAGCTAAATTTTGCTCCATCTCACCCTTTTGCGACACATAGAACTGACGCTTAGCCTCGAAGAAACTATCACACGCCGCACGGAACTTATCATAAATTCTGTTGTTATCCTTCTTTGGAGCAAAACCGATACTCTTCCACTCCTTTTGAATCTCCAGCAACTTATCGCTCGCCTTGCCCCACTCCTTGTGCGAAGTGCAACCTCTCGAAAGCAACTCTTCGGCACGTAGACACAACGCCTCTTTAAGCTCCAAGTTTTTCACCTGGTCGCCCTTGATCTGCTCGAAATACTCTTGGTGTAGTTTATTTATTGTGCTCGATGCCTCTTTGAATCTAGCCCATATCTCCTCTTTGAGTTCATTCGCCACGGGACCAATCTCTCGCCATGAGTCGTGCAACTTTTGGAGTTTGCGGAACGCCTCAATCACCGAGCTCTCCTCTTTCAACGCCTCAGCTTGTTGGCAAAGGATTACTTTTTGCTCCAAGTTCTTTTTGAGATCCAAGTCACGAAGCTCCTTGTTGATCTTTATAAAGTTGTAGAAGTGCTCCGTGTGAAGATGATATCTCTCCCATATATCCTTCATATCCGCAACCGGCACATTTCCGGTCTCCTTCCATCTGTTTTGCAACTCTCTGAATTTTGGGAATGTGTGGTTTAGGGTCTCATCCGACTCAACGAGCTCCTTAAGCTCCTCGATGATTTGGAGTTTGATCTTAAGGTTTGCCTCCTTTATAGCCTCGGCATTCGATATATATTCGTCTCGTTTTGTGCGATACTCCTTAAACAGATCTTTAAGTCGCAACTCCAGTTCGTCGATTGCTGGGGTGAACTCCGCAGCAGCCTCTGGCGACTCTGCGCTTAGGGCAAATGCTTTGCGTTGCTCCTCAACCTCTGATCGGTGAAGTTTGTAGAATGCGATCTTTATCGCCTCCACTGTTCTGCGCAACGACTGTACGGGCTCGGTTTCGAGCACTCGTGCCATGAACTCAACCAACTCCGCTTTGCTCTTGCCTGCGAAGGTGTCATCCTCCTCTTGTTGAGACTCTGTAAGGATCTCCTCTATCGGTTCGTCATTGATTGAGAGAGGCTCTGCCTCTACGCTTTGGGGTTGTGTTTCAACTTCGGGAGTTGAAACTTCGATTTGCACATCCTCAGTCGAGCTGAGTTGCTCATTTTGTTGAGCAGAAGGGGTAAAATTTTCGGTAGCCATCGTCTTGTCTATTAGTGTAAGACTCTCAAATAAATTTATAATTCAGAGCGGTAAACCCACTCCATTTCAAATGTATACATTTTAATTTGCAAATATAAACATTTTTATCGGGACATATCGTTTTTTTTTACTTTTTTTAACTCACCACACCTCCAATCGTATTAAAATTCTCAACATTTCAGAAACTTTGGTGGTGAGCTGTTGGAAAACCCAACAATTTTTACTACCTTAGCAACACTATCATTTTTGATCTTTTTACTATTATATACGCACTACATTGATGTTCAATTTACTATACTCTCACTCTTTGCTCCAAACGCCCATTGATAGCCCTGTGTTGAAGTTTCTGGTGATCCTTTCGATCATCCTATTCGCCCCGTTGCTGTTCAATCGTATTCGTATCCCTCATATCTTGGGGTTGATTATTGCGGGTGCTATAATCGGTCCTTATGGATTGAATCTTGTGCTCAGAGATGATGGTATTGTACTCTCGGGAACTGCCGGGTTGCTCTATATCATGTTCTTGGCGGGATTGGAGATCGATATGAACGAATTTGTGAAGAGCCGAGCCAAAAGCCTTGTCTTTGGATTGTTTACGTTTGTTATTCCTATGGCTGTGGGAATCGCTACGGGATTGTATCTGCTTGACTTTTCGCTCAAAACATCTATACTGCTTGCTAGTATGTTCGCCTCGCACACGTTGCTTGCATACCCTATAATTTCGAAATTGGGGGTCAAGCGGAATCGTGCTGTGACGGTGACAATTGGAGGTACGGTGATCGCCGAGACGCTGGCTCTGTTGGTGTTGGCTATAGTGGTCGAGACAACAAAGGGGGCTGTGGATGCTACGTTCTGGATCACATTCGCTGCGTCGTTGTCGATATTTGCTGCGGTGATTTTTGTGGGATTCCCAATCGTCACACGACTTTTTCTGAAAAACTTCTCTGATGGTTTGACTCAATATATCTTCATTCTGTTTATGTTGTTTTTGGGAGCATCGCTAGCTGAGGTGGTGGAGATTGAGGGTATCATCGGTGCATTATTCACTGGATTGGCACTCAATAGATTAATACCTCACTCGTCGGCTCTAATGAACCGTATAGAATTTATAGGTAACGCAATTTTTATCCCATTTTTCTTGATCGGTGTGGGTATGCTTATTGACTACCGTGTCTTTATATCGGATTGGAACACACTCTACGTAGCGTTCATTATGACCACAATGGCGACAATCGCCAAGTTCGTGGCGTCGTGGTTGGCGCAGAAGAGTTTCGGCTACACATCCGAAGAGAGAACTTTGATCTTTGGACTCAGCAATGCACGTGCAGCGGCGACGCTGGCGGTAGTATTGGTGGGTTATAACATAATTTTGGATTACACACCAGGTGGCGACCCCGTGCGTCTTTTCAACGATAGTGTGCTTAATGGTACGATCGTTATGATCTTCATAACATGTACCATAGCCTCATTCTCGGCGCAGCGTGGAGCGTCCAAGATATCGATGAACGAGCAGATCGATCTCGACGACACCAACGACGACGAGATGGAGCGAATACTACTCCCCATTAACAATATCGAGAGCACTACGGAGTTGATGTCGTTCACCAACCTCATAGCTCCCAAGCAGGGTAACAGTACAGTTACGGTGGCGGCAGTGATTGGCGAGAGTAAAGATGAAGTGGCACAGGTCACAAAGGCTAAAAAGATATTTGAACGAGCGATTCAAAGTGCGGCATCTATGGATCGACCCATTGAGACCAATATGCGTTATGATGTGAGCTACACCAGCGGAATACTCAATATGATAAAGGAGTCGGATATTAGCGATTTGGTTTTGGCGGTGGATAGCGAGAAGTTCAAGAAGGGGAAACTCATAAATAAAATCTTCGACGACTCGATGAAGAGTAGTAGTGTCACAACATTCATGTATCGCAGCTACCAACCCGTGGAGACGATCAAACGCCACATTGTGATAATTCCGCCCCACGCCGAAAACGAGTTGGGATTTAGGGCATGGATTGTGAAGATATGGAATTTGCTGCGTGCTACGGGGTCGAGTGCTGTGGTTTATGCTAATGCTGCAACGATTCGCATCCTTGAGCGGATGAACAGAAAGGTTTCGTTGCCTATAAAACTCAACGAATATGTGAGGTATCAAGATATTCTAATCATTGGAAAGGATATGCGTCCGGATGATGGGTTGATATTTATTATGAGTAAAAAATTTAACCCTTCGTATGATGAGCAGATGGATCATATACCACACTATATTGATTCGTACTTTTCGAATATGAACTTTGTGCTCATCTATCCCTATCAGAAGGGTGCCAATCATCATAGCGACATCGATAGTCTCACCAATAGGGCTACGATAACAGCGGTATCGAAGATCGAAGATGTGATCGATAATGTGATCGGAGCGGTGACAAAAAGGGGCGAAAATCCCCACGAGTAACAACGGCAAATCATAGAAAGCAGACTCTTGTTGTAAGTGTCGTAAATATGTAATACACAGTATATTGCATCGAGTATTTGGGTGTTAGTCAAATAACAACAAGATGTTAGTTAAATAACAGTAAAAAAAAATGCAAAAAGCTATCTATATGATGTGCTAAATCCAACTTTTTTACATACTTTTGTTGCAAGAGTAGGCTGCTTTCGAAACTTATGATGAGTCGAGAAGAGTGAAACAATTTTAACAACTTAAAAATAAACAACGACTATGGTAATTTTAGTTCTAAACTGCGGAAGTTCATCTATCAAGTATCAAGTGATTGATAAAGATGACAATAGCTCTACTCTATTAGCAAAAGGAATCATCGAGCGTATCGGTGGCGAGGTGGGAGTTTTTACCCACAAACCAGTGGGCAAGGCTGTCTACGCTACAGAGCAACCAATCCCCGACCACACCGAGGGTAT
>JAWXSU010000102.1:0-6562 GCA_044434245.1 Rikenellaceae bacterium
CAAAGTTTTAAAGTAAATGAAGAGGGCTACTATGGAGAGTTCGGAGGTGCATTTATCCCCGAAATCTTATATGCCACAGTTGAAGAGTTAAAGAAATCCTATTTACAAATCATTGATAGTGAGGAGTTTCAAAAAGAGTACACAGGTCTGCTCCGTGACTATGTAGGTCGTCCATCGCCTCTATATCACGCTAAGCGTCTCAGCGAAAGGTATGGTGCGAAGATATATCTCAAAAGAGAGGATTTGAACCACACGGGAGCACATAAAATCAATAACACTGTGGGGCAAATCTTAATAGCTCGAAAGATGGGAAAGAAGAAGATCATCGCCGAGACAGGAGCAGGCCAACATGGTGTGGCAACAGCGACAGTATGTGCATTGTTTGGTATGGAGTGCGTGGTTTTCATGGGCAAAACGGATGTCGAGCGTCAAATGCCCAATGTTAAGAAGATGGAGATGTTGGGGGCGAAAGTTGTCCCTGTGACGAGTGGAAATATGACGCTTAAAGATGCAACTAATGATGCTATTAGATATTGGTGTTCACACCCTGCCGACACGTTTTATATCATCGGATCTGTAGTTGGGCCACACCCATATCCAGATATGGTATCTAGATTACAATCGGTTATAAGCAAGGAGATTAAGACTCAGTTGATGGAGAAGGAGGGACGTGATTATCCGGATCGTTTGGTCGCTTGTATAGGTGGAGGAAGTAATGCTGCGGGAACAATTTTCCACTATATGGATGATGAGCGAGTGACTTTGAGTTTGGTTGAGGCGGCAGGTTTGGGTGTCGATACCGATCACTCGGCGGCAACAATGGTGTTGGGAAGTAGAGGAATAATTCACGGTTCTCGCACGATGTTGATGCAGGATGAGGATGGTCAAATTATAGAGCCATACTCAATATCAGCAGGCTTGGATTATCCTGGCGTTGGACCACTACATGCACATCTCGCAACAACGGGTCGTGCAGAGGTGCTTTCGGCGACAGATCATGATGCATTGAACGGTGCTTTCGAACTTACTCGATTGGAGGGTATAATCCCCGCAATGGAGAGTGCTCACGCATTGGGTGCGCTCTACAAAATGGCGTTTTCTGAAGGAGAGGTTGTCGTTGTAACTCTCTCAGGACGTGGAGATAAGGATATGGATACTTATGTCAAAGAGTTTGAATCACATGCAAAATAGGGGGACTAAATGATGAATCAAATAAAATACACAATTTCGACCCAAGAGTTCTCGGGAGATCTACATACGCCTGTGAGTTTATACCTCAAACTTAGAGATATGTATGAGCAATCTGCACTGTTGGAGGCGTCGAATTACAACTCTTCGGAGAATGCAAAATCAATAATCACATTTGCCCCAATCGCATCAATATCTATATGTAATGGGGTGGTAAGGAGCTCAATGCCAAGTGGTGATGAGATAGTGGAGAGTATCACAGAGGAGTATGGAGTAGCTGAGGCGGTGGCTAAATTTATGTTACGTTTTAATATTGCGGGTGATTACGGGGTTTATGGTTATACTGCGTATGATTCGGTGAAATATCTCGAAAATATTGCGGTTAATCCATTGACTCCCAGGGATAATGATGCTCCAGATGTACACTATGTGTTGTTTAGGTATACTCTTGTATTCGATCACTTTTTCAATACACTGACTCTCAAAGAGTTGGTTGGTGACGGAGAGCAAAGCAATAGCGATAATATCATTCGAGCAGTGAATAGTCGCAACTATTCGGAGTATGGATTTACTCGTAAAGGTGGGGTGACATCGCCAATCGAGGATGAGGAGTATCGAGAGATGGTGCGCAAGGGGATAAAACACTGTTTGCGAGGAGATGTTTTTCAGATAGTGTTGAGTCGCAGGTTTATACAGAAATTCACGGGTGACGATTTTGCTGTGTATCGCAAACTTAGGGCTATAAACCCATCGCCATATCTATTCTATTTTGACATGGGGGGTGTTCGAATATTCGGATCTTCACCGGAGACGCACTGTAAGGTTGTGGGGCGACGTGCAACGATAGATCCAATCGCCGGTACAGCCTTTAGGACGGGAGATATGGATGAGGATAATCGTCGTGCAGAGGCACTGCGTAAAGATCCAAAGGAGAATGCAGAACATGTTATGTTGGTTGACTTGGCACGTAACGACCTGAGTCGCAATGCTACGAATGTTGGATTGGAATTTTACAAACAAACACAATTTTATTCGCATGTAATACACTTGGTATCACGTGTTTCGGGGGATATCAAAGAGGGGGTGACATCGTTAAAAACATTTATGGACACCTTCCCAGCAGGTACTTTGAGTGGATCACCCAAGGTGAGAGCGATGCAGCTTATTAACGATATTGAGCCACATAATCGTGGAATTTATGGAGGTGCTATCGGCTCGATTGGGTTTGATGGCTCGATAAACCATGCAATTACAATTAGAACATTTGTGAGTCGTAACGGGCAACTAGAGTTTCAAGCTGGAGCAGGAATCGTGGCTTTGAGCAATCCTGAACGTGAATTGCAAGAGACAAATAGCAAGTTGGGAGCACTATCCAAGGCAATATTCGAAGATATTAAATATTAAGGAGTTAAGCGATGAAAAAGATACTATTATTAGATAATTACGATTCATTTGTCTACAATATTGTTCATGCTGTTGAGGCGTTGGGCTATGAGGTAGATGTTTATAGAAATGATAAAATTTCATTGGAGGCAGTTGGAGCTTACGACAAGATTATTCTCTCTCCGGGTCCGGGTATTCCATCGGAGGCTGGGATATTGTGCGATGTGATTCGTACTTATGGTGCAACAAAAAGTCTCTTTGGAGTGTGTCTCGGAGAACAAGCAATAGGCGAGGTGTATGGAGCAACTCTTACGAACCTTAGCAATGTATTTCATGGGGTGGCGAGTGATATGAAAGTTGTAGTTCAAGATCCCATATTTGAGGGGATTGATGATGTGTTTGAGGCGGGGCGTTACCATTCATGGTGTGTCTCTGCGGAAAATTTGCCCGATTGTTTGGAGGTTATGGCAGTAGATATGCAAGAGGGTCGCATTATGGCATTGCGTCATAGAGAACACGATGTGAGAGGTGTGCAATTTCACCCGGAGTCGATACTTACACCTATGGGTGAGAAGATTATAGCTAATTGGTTAAAAATGTAGTTGTTATGAAGTATTTATTAAACAAATTGTTTAACTATCAAACATTGACAGCAGAGGAGTCAAGTGAGTTGTTTAGAGGAATTGCGCAAGGAAAATATGCTGATGCACAAATCGCATCGTTGATGACAGTGTACCTCATGCGTAACATCACATTAGAGGAGTTAAATGGTTTTCGTTCAGCACTTTTAGAGTTTAGTATGCCTATTGATTTTGGCACAAATGACTACATCGACATTGTGGGCACAGGGGGTGATGGTAAGGATACATTTAATATTAGTAGCTGTTCGTCGATAGTTGTTGCAGGAGCTGGTTATAAGGTAGTTAAGCATGGAAATTACGGAGCAACATCTATCAGCGGAGCGAGTAATGTGATGGAACAGCATGGTGTGAAGTTTACAAATAACCAAGATATATTGAGAGCGTCTCTCGATGAGTGCAACTTTGCATATCTGCATGCACCGATGTTCAATTCGGCAATGAAGGCTGTGGCTACGGTGCGTAAAGATTTTGGGGTGAGGTCATTTTTTAATATGTTAGGACCTCTCATTAATCCTGCACAACCTAAGAATCAACTACTTGGGGTATTTAATTTAGCGATGCAGAGAATGTATTGTTATATGTTGCAACATAATGACACCAACTTTGCGGTGGTACATTCACTCGATGGGTATGATGAAATTTCGTTGACTTCGCAATTTAAGGTGTGTACAACTTTAGGTGAGAAGATATATAGTCCAGAGGATCTGGGGTTTGCGAGTGTACAGCAGAAGGATCTATACTCGGGGGATAGCGTTGAGCAAGCGGCGAAAATATTTGATGATGTGTTGAATGGTGAGGCGACAACATCCCAAAGAGATTGTGTAGTAGTAAATTCAGCCTACGCAATCAATGTAATGGAGCCGAATAAGAGTATTGAGGAGTGCATATCTATAGCACGTGAAAGTATTGATAGTGGTGCGGCAGTGAGGTGTCTAAAACGTTTTGTTGAGTTAAATTCTTAAGAGTGTTATGGTAGATGTATTAGAGAAGATTGTAGCACATAAACGTGCTGAGTTAGAGGGGTATGACTTTGCTGATGTAGAGCAGAAAGCGAAGGCGGAGAGTCGCAGAGTAATATCAATGTCGGAGGCTATAAAAAATAGCACGAAAGGAGGAATAATCGCAGAGTTAAAGCGAAAGAGTCCATCTAAAGGGTGGATTAAAGAGGCTGCGGATGTAGAGACTATAGTTGCAGGGTATCGAGAGAGTGGAGCTGCGGCATGTTCGGTGCTTACCAACGAGGAGTTCTTTGGCGGATCTTTGGAGTTTTTGACACGAGCACGAGCCGTTGCGGGTGATATGCCACTATTGCGCAAGGAGTTTATTGTTGATGCACGACAAATATATGAAGCTCGTGTTGCGGGGGCAGATGCTGTGTTGCTTATCGCCTCGTGTCTAGGCGTAGAGGAGTGTGCATATTTGGCGGAAGTGGCGCATAGTGTAGACCTTGAGGTGCTTCTGGAGATCCATTCAGAGGCTGAGTTGTCGCATTTGAACGAGAATGTTGATATGTTGGGGGTGAATAATAGAAATCTTGGGAGCTTTGTGACAGATATTAATAACTCATTTTCGTTGGCGCAGGTGATGCGAGAGAGAGGCGGAGATATTGTTCTTGTTTCGGAGAGTGGAATTGATGCGAGTGATACGATTAAGTCGCTGCAAAATGTCGGTTTTGGGGGATTCCTTATAGGTGAGACTTTCATGAAAACAGAGAATCCACCCGCTACACTTGCTCAATTAATAGCGGAGATATGTTAGTCAAAGTGTGTGGAATGCGTGAGGCGGAGAATGTGGCAGAGGTTGCACGTCTTGGAATTTCGATGATGGGGTTTATATTTTTTGATCGTTCAGCTCGATTTGTTGTGGATGATGCACCGGCAACACCTCGGGGTGTAGAGAGAGTTGGCGTTTTTGTGAATAGCTCGAAAGAGTATATTTTAGAAATAGCTAATCGCCATAAACTAACGCATATACAGCTACATGGTGCGGAGAGTGTTGATCTATGTCGGGAGATAAGGGAGCATGGGTTTTCGGTCATTAAGGCAATATCTATCGCTTCGGTTGCAGATGTTGAGCAGACAAAAATATATGATGGCGAGGTTGACTATCTCCTATTTGACACAAAATGCGAGGGGCATGGAGGATCGGGAAGATGTTTCGATTGGGGAGTGTTGAATAGTTATAGTGGGGGCACAAAATTTTTACTTAGTGGAGGAATTGACGAAACTATGGCAGATGATGTATCGAAAATATCACACCCTCAGCTTGTTGGTGTAGATCTCAATAGTCGTTTTGAGGATTCTCCAGCTCTAAAAAACGTAGATAAATTAAAGGCATTTATAGGAAAATTAAATAATTAAAGATATGAATAGAATAGATAAACTTTTTGCAGAGAAGGGTAGAGATATACTCTCGGTATATTACCCTGCTGGTTTTCCAAATCTTGATGATACCTCTGTGATCCTTCGTGAGTTGGAGGCACAGGGAGTCGATATGGTTGAGCTTGGAGTCCCATTTTCAGATCCAATGGCAGATGGTGTTGTTATACAACAGGCATCGACGAAAGCTCTGGAGAATGGCATGTCACTCAAAAAATTATTTTCACAGATAGAAGATATGAGAGCAGATATTTCAATACCAGTGTTGCTTATGGGGTATTTGAATCCAATTATGCACTATGGCTTTGAGGCTTTTTGTGAAGATTGCAAACGTGTAGGTATCGATGGTATGATTATTCCAGATCTTCCGTTTAAGGAGTATATGGCAGATTTCAAGGCTATTGCCGAGAAGTATGAGTTAAAGGTTGTAATGTTCATCTCGCCTGAAACGTCGGTGGAGCGAATACATCTGATTGATACACACGCATCAGGATTTATATATATGGTGTCGAGTGCCGGAACAACGGGAGCTCGTGGGTCTTTAGCGGGATCGGGAGATGGTTATTTCGAGAGGGTAGATGCATTAGGGTTGAAACACCCTCGTTTGATTGGTTTCGGTGTATCAAACAAAGAGACATTTGATGCTGCATCTTCGGCGTCGAGTGGTGCAATTATAGGTAGCCATTTTGTGAAGTTGTTAGAGAGTTGCGAATCGCCTAAATCAGCGGTTGCGAAATTGCTGAATGATATTGGTAGATAGTAGTCCAAGAGACACCGTGGTGATTGGCATGTGTTCAATAGATATAACTTTTGAAGGGGCGATTTCGCTCCTTCTTTTTTATGGGCTATATTAAGTAGTGTAAAACAATTATTGCCATATTTTTAATAGCACTCTTGTAGCAATATTTTTCACTATTAAATCTTAATGTAGAACCACTATATTTTCAATTCAATAGCAAAAAATCTCATCTC